>NZ_RZQE01000004.1:0-56943 GCF_004022955.1 Mesorhizobium sp. M7A.F.Ca.US.002.01.1.1
CAGCACCACCGTGTCGAGGATCGGCTTGACCGGTTCGGACACGCAGGCCTGCAGCGCATAGGAATTGATCGGCAGGCGGAAGCCGGCCTTGGCCGCCAGCACCGAAGAATGCCCGGCCACCGCCATGCCGATACGCTCGGCACGGATCGCGCCACGCGAGGTCTGGACGCCACGGCAGCGGCCGCCCTCGATGATGAAATCGGTGATCTCGCAGTTCTGGATGATGTCGACGCCGAGTCGGCTTGCGGCCCGCGCATAGCCCCAGGCGACCGCATCATGGCGTGCCGTTCCGGCCCTGCCTTGCCAGATACCGCCGAACACCGGGAAGCGTGCGTCCGGTGAAAAATTGTAGATCGGCGCCACCCGGCGCACATCGTCAGGCGAAAACAGCTCCGCATCGATGCCGTTGATCTGCATGGCGTTGACGGTGCGGGCGCCGATCTCCATCTCGCCGGTCGAGTGGCAGAGATTGACCATGCCGCGTTGCGACAGCATGACGTTGTAGTTGAGCTCTTTCGACAATCCCTCATAGAGCCGGTGCGCCAGCCCGTAGAGCTCGATGCTCTCCGGATAATAGTAGTTGGAGCGCACCACGGTGGTGTTGCGGCCGGTGTTGCCGCCGCCGATCCAGCCTTTTTCCAGCACCGCTACGCTGGTGATGTTGTGGTTCTTGGCCAGGTAATAGGCCGTTGCCAGCCCATGGCCGCCGCCACCGATGACGATCGCATCATAGGACAGTTTCGGCTCGGGCGAGCGCCACGCCGGTTGCCAGCCGGTTTGGCCGGCCAGGCCCTCCTTGAACAGCGAAAAGGCGGAATAGCGTGTGGTCATGACGTGCCGGACAGGCCTGATTTTCGGAAAGAAACGTGGATCATCGCATGGTCTTCCGCACTGACGTCACCGGTTCGATCGGTCATGCCCGCATCGCCTTGCCCAGTGGATCGTATGGCGACGAGGCGATGACGCGCGCACCTCTTTCGACGCCGACGATGTGGGTTGTCAACTGCGTATCGATATCAGCCACCTCGCGCTCGACCAGCGCCATGGCGAGGCTCTTGCCGACCGTATGGCCGTAGCCGCCCGAGGTGACGAAGCCAGCAAGCTTGCCTCTATACCAGACCGGCTCGTAACCGCTGGCATCGGCGTCCACCGCGTCGATTTCGAGCGTCACCAGCGTGCGCCTCGATGAAGCCTTCGGCTCCTTCCGGGCCGCCTCGCGGCCGATGAAATCGCCCTTGTCGAAAGCGATCCAGCGGTCCATCCCGGTCTCATCGGGCGTATAGTCCTGCGTGAACTCGCGCGACCAGATACCAAAGCTCTTTTCGAGCCGCAGCGAATTGACCGCGCCGAAGCCGTATTCGGTGACGCCCAGATCGCTGCCTGCGGCAAGCAGCGCGCGGCGCAGGCCTGCGTGCTCATTGGCCTGGCAATGGATCTCGTAGCCGAGTTCGCCGATGACCGAGAGCCGCCCGACTTTGGCCCGCACCAGCCCGACATCCAATGTCTTGCAGGCTAGAAAGCCAAAGGCCTCGTGCGAAACGTCCTGATGTGTGAGGCGCTCAAGCAGCATTCGCGCATTGGGACCAGCCAGCGAGAAACCGACGACCGCGTCTGAAATGTCGCGGACGGTGACGCCGTCGCTCATATGCTGCTCGAACCAGCGCATATGCCACTGCCGCAGATAGTAGGATCCCATGATCCACCAGGAGCCATCGCCCCAGTTGAAGACGGTGAGGTCGCCCTTGAGCTTGCCGTTTTCGCCGAGCATAGCCGCGAGCTTGGCGCGACCCGGATTGGGCAGCGCACAGGCAAGCAGCCGGTCGAGCCAAGCTTCCGCCTGCGGCCCGGCGATTTCGTAGCGTGAGAAGGCAGTGATATCGAGCAGACCGACGCCCTCGCGCACCTTGCGGCACTCCTGTGCGACGATGTCGAAGGCGTTGGAGCGCTTCAGCGTCGGTGTCTCGACGAAGCCATGCGGCGCGAAATAGAGCGGCACTTCCATGCCCCATGAATTGCCCCAGCGCGCGCCGGCGGCATCCATCGCGTCATGCGCGCCGGCTGTCTTCAAGGGCCGCCCCGCCGGCAACTGCACGTTGGGATAGCTCATGACAAAGCGGCGCGAATAGAACTGCCCGGTGGTCTGCCTGATGTATTCGCGGTTGGAGGCGAAATCGCCATAGCGGGCGATGTCCATGCCGTAGACATCGGCTTCCGGCTCGCCATGGATCATCCATTCGGCAAGCGACTTGCCGACCCCGCCGCCTTGCAGGAAACCGGCCATGACGCCGCACGCCACCCAGTAGTTGGGAACCCCGCGCACCGGGCCGACCAGCGGATTGCCGTCCGGCGAGAAGGTGAAGGCGCCGTTCACCCAGCGCTTGATGCCGGCATTCTCCAGGCAGGGGTATCGGCTGAAGCCGAGGGCCAACTCGTCGGCGATGCGGTCGGTGTCTTCCTGGATCAGTTCAATGCCGTAATCCCACGGCGCCCCATCCATGTTCCAGTGCTTGTGGTTGATCTCGTAGATGCCGAGCAGCAGGCCTTTCTGTTCCTGGCGCATGTAGGTGAAGCCTTCGAGATCGACGATCAGCGGCAATTCCTTGTCCAGCGCCTGGATTTCGGGCAGCGCCTCGGTGACGAGATAATGGTGCTCCATCGGCGACACCGGCAGGTCGATGCCGGCCATCCGGCCGACCTGCTTGGCCCACAGCCCGCCGGCATTGACGACGTGTTCGGCAATCACCGTGCCCTTCTCGGTGACTACGTCCCAGCCGCCGTCCGCGCGGCGGTTGAGTGCCAGCACGCGGTTGTGCTCGATGATATCGGCGCCGCGCAGCCTGGCTGCCTTGGCATAGGCGTGCACGACGCCCGAGGGATCGATATGGCCTTCGCGCGCGGCATAGAGTCCACCCAGCATGCCGTCGGTGTTGAGGATCGGGCAGCGCTGCTTGATCTCATCGACTCCGACCAGGTGGACATCGTCGATGCCCATGGTCTGGAAGATGCGGTAGGAAGCCTTGAGCCATTCCCAGCGCTCCGGCGCCGAGGCGACCGAAATACCGCCGGTCATGTGCATGCCGATGCTCTGGCCCGATTCCTTCTCGACCTCGGAGAGCAGGTCGATCGTGTAGGCCTGCAGGGCGGCGATGTTGGGATCGGCGTTCAGCGCATGGAACCCGCCGGCCGCATGCCAACTCGACCCTGCGGTCAGCACCTCGCGTTCGATCAGCGCGACGTCGCTCCAGCCGAACTTCGCCAGGTGATAGAGCACCGAGGCTCCAACCACGCCGCCGCCGATGACGATCGCCCGATATTGGGATTTCATCCTGTCGCACTCCACCCAGCCAGTGTGGAGTACCCTATCGGTATTGTACATATGTGTCTAGAGGTTGGCGGGCAGCGGAATGAGCGCCCGTGACGCCGCTCTGCGCCGATACGGCAGAGGGCTCCTCTGCTGCTGTCGGCAGCAACCGTGCTTGCTATTGGGCCGATGCGCGAAGCGAAATCGTCAGGCCGCGGCGGCCGGGCCGTACTATCGGTTGCGCGAAAGCGTCTTCTCGACATAGCGCGAGAAGTCCTCGACATCCTCCGCCGGAGGCTCCTGGCCGGTGAAGCTGCGCAGATAACCGGCGACGTGAGGCAGGCGGCTGCTCATCGGCTCGTTGAGCTCAAGCGAGTAATAGCCGATCTGCATGAAATACAGCACGCGGGCCCGCACGAAGGCATCCTCCTCGTCGTAGCCGTGACGCATGAACATGTCGCGTATGGCGTTGACACGCTCCTCGTCGGCCTCGTCTAAGGCGCGCCTGATGGCGGGCGAGCGACGGGCCCAGGCCCTGATCGCGAAATCCAGCTGGGGGTCGAACAGCCTTTCGTCCACCCAGCATTCGAAAATGCTCATCACCCCGCGTATGACGGTGGCGGAAGGCCGCCTGGCGCGTTCCACGATGAATTTGGTATTCGTCTGCCGCCAGTAATCCAGCAACTGGTCGAGCAGATCCTGCCGGCTCTTGAAATACCAGTAGAAGCTGGAGCGCGACACATCGAGCTTCTGGCCAAGCGTCAGCACGCGGACGCGTTCGACTCCGTCAGAGATCAACGTTTCAAGCGCAAGCTTCAGCCAGTCTTCGCGAGTGGCCTTGATGTTGCCGGTGGCGCCGGCGCGCTGAATCGTCGTTTCGAGAGCTGCCATCGACACGACGCATGACATGCTGCCTCAGGCAAATCAAGGCTATGGACATAAGTGTACAGAATGAATCGGCCCAAGCCGATTGATGCACGATGGAGGTTGGCTGCATCGAGGCTCGATGGGGAATCGTCGTCGCCCGCCATCCGCGCGGCGCAGGCACGGGGATTTTTGTCGCGGCCGGCGGTTCACTGTTTGCTTTCCCGCGAGGCAATTGTCTGGCAAATACCAGTTCAGACAGATGCCCGCGCGGCCAACAAGCAGGAACACACGATATGACGCTGTTTCGAAAGAACCTCATCGATGGCGAGTGGGTCGGCGATGCCGGTTCGCGCAACATCAACCCCTCGGATACCGGCGACATCGTCGGCGATTATGCATCGGCGGGTGTCGAACAGGCCCAGCAGGCGATCGCTGCGGCCAAGGCAGCGTTCCCGGCTTGGTCCCGCTCCGGTCCGCTGGCGCGTCACGCGGTGTTGAAAAAGGCCTCCGACGAGATTCTGGCGCGCAAGGACGAGATCGGCCGCAATCTGGCGCGAGAGGAAGGCAAGACGCTGGCCGAAGGCATCGGCGAGACAATTCGCGCCGCCCAGATATTCGACTTCTTTGCCGGCGAAACGTTGCGTTTGACCGGAGAGGTCGTGCCGAGCGTGCGGCCGGGCGTCGGCGTCGAGATGACGCGCGAGGCGGTCGGCGTGGTCGGCATCATAACGCCGTGGAATTTTCCGATCGCTATTCCGGCCTGGAAGATCGCCCCGGCGCTGACACACGGCAACACCGTCGTCTTCAAGCCTGCGGAGCTAGTTCCCGAGAGCGCCTGGACCATCGTCGACATCCTGCATCGCGCCGGCCTGCCGAAGGGCGTGCTCAATCTCGTCATGGGCAAGGGCTCGGTCGTCGGTCAGGCGATGCTCGACAGTCCCGATGTCAACGCCATCAGCTTCACCGGCTCGGTCGGCACCGGCAAGCGCGTCGCTGCGGCAAGCATCGAACACATGCGCAAGTTCCAGCTTGAAATGGGCGGCAAGAACCCGCTGGTCGTGCTCGACGATGCCGACCTCGCGATCGCCGTCGATTGCGCGCTCAACGGTGCCTTCTTCTCGACCGGCCAGCGCTGCACCGCCTCGTCCAGGCTGATTGTGGCTGACGGCATTCACGACCGCTTCGTCGACGCCCTCAAGGATCGCATGAGCAAACTGGTCATCGGCGATGCGCTCGACGCGCAGACCCAGATCGGTCCTGTCGTCGACGCGACGCAGCTGAAGCAGGACGAGGACTATATCGCCATCGGTGTCAGGGAAGGTGCCACGCTCGCCTTCGGTGGCGAGCGGCTCGACCGCAAGACGCCGGGCTTCTACCTGCAGCCGGCGTTGCTGACCGAGGCGACCAACGCCATGCGCAGTTCGCGCGAGGAGATTTTCGGGCCTGTCGCCAGCGTCATTCGCGTCAAGGACTATGACGAGGCGCTTTCCGTCGCCAACGACACGCCCTTCGGCTTGACCTCCGGCATCTGCACCTCGAGCCTCAAGCATGCCACGCACTTCAAGCGCAATTCGGAGGCCGGCATGGTGATGGTCAACCTGCCGACGGCGGGTGTCGATTTCCATGTTCCCTTCGGCGGCCGCAAGGGTTCGAGCTATGGGCCGCGCGAGCAGGGCCACTATGCGGCGGAGTTCTACACCACGGTAAAGACGGCCTATACATTCGCGGGCTGATCAGCCGTCGACCGATCAGCCGGGCTGATCGGTCACTGCCGGCCACGCCGGCAACCCCGCCATGCACATCTGGATTGGAGCGGCGCGAAGGATGACAGTGCAGGACCTGACCTGGCTTAACCCGCCGCCGCACCATTCTATCGACGGCGACAGCGTTCGTGTGCGCACCGGCAAGGAGACCGATTTCTGGCGCGAGACCTTCTACGGTTTCTGGCGCGACAATGGCCACTTCCTGCACCGGCCCGTCGAAGGCGATTTCACCGCCGAGGTCACCGTCAAAGGCGACTACGAGGTGCTTTATGATCAGGCGGGGCTGATGGTGCGGCTCAGCGAAACCCATTGGATCAAGGCCGGTATCGAGTACACCGACGGCCTTGCCTATTTCTCCGTCGTGGTCACCAACGACACGTCAGACTGGTCGCTGGTCGCCATTCATGCCGGTCCGGGCGGCGTCAGGATCCGGCTGACCCGTCACGCCGAAACGATCCGTGTCCAGTATCTCGATGCTTCCGACGGCCACTGGAAGCCTGTGCGGCTTGCCTACTTTCCGATCTCCAGGACGGTCGATGTCGGCATGATGTGCTGTTCGCCGCAACGCGAGGGCTTCGAGGTCACATTCTCCGGCTTTTCGGTGGGGCCGCCGATATCGCGGGAATTGCACGATTGAGACGTGCGGCCTGCGCCGACCGCAAGCCCTTCGACCTTTGTCATAATCAAGTCTGTAGATCGCCGCCTGCCTCGCCGGCGGCTGCGCCTGTCGTAAGTTGGGTTCTCCGGAGCCGGAATGGGTATTGCGGGGAAACTTTTGGCCTATGTTCCGCTCAAGGCGAATATGTCGGGCAGCACGTTGCAACGGTATTGGCATCCGCGCTAGGAGTTGCCCATGGGCAGGTTGCGAAGGGCAGTCAAAAGAGCCGTCTATTCCAGGGCGCTGAGATTTCTTGGCGTTCCGCCCGTGCTGTGGTCGCAGGGGATCGGACATTTCTGCGATTTCGCCGGGCCGCGCTGGTATCGCAACGCGTCAACCGCATCGACACAGAGCGAGGCATTTTTCCGCCAGCATTACAGCGGCGCACATGGCATCGTCTGGCTGCGTCTGAGCACCTTGTCCAGGGATGCGCAAACCTGTGATCTCGACACGTTCGTCAGGATCGTGTTGCCGACGATCACGGCACCGTTCACGCTGCTGACGACCGATGGCGATGCTTCGGTGCCGTCGGATCTGGCGAAGGACACCGTCGACCAGCTTCTCGCCAACCCCTTCCTGGTCTCCTGGTACAGCCAGAATTGTGACGGCACTCACCCCAGGGTCAAGCCTTTCCCGATCGGGCTCGATCTTCACACGCCTCGGTCCTTCGCCACGCCGGAAGGGCTTGTGAAGCAACTGGAAATCATACGCGCCCGGCAGGATCATGTGGACCGCCGCCCGCCCAGACTGTTCTCTGATTTCAGCATCAGCAATGGCTCGAGACAGCGCCGGGAACTGCTTGATGCCCTGCGCGGATGTCCGCATGTCGATTTCCTGGCGAAACGCGTCTCGCAGCGCTCGATCTGGCAACTGTACTCGCAATACCCGCTTGTGCTGTCCACCGAAGGCAACGGCCTGGACTGCCATAGGACATGGGAGCTGTTCTATCTCGGCTGCATCGTCGTCACCAAGACCTCGCCGCTCGACCCGCTCTATCAGGGTCTGCCGGTCATTATCGTCGACGACTGGCATGAGGTCAGGGACCCCGATGCGCCAAGGCGCTGGATAGAGCAGGCTAAGCATCTGACCGAGCGCGACCATGTTTGGGGACGCTTGCATCCGCAAACCTATCTCGAGCCCATTCGGCAAGAACTTCTGCACGCACTCTGACAGGGCAGCCACGAAATTGGAGTTGCGGTCGGCAGGGCCCGCAGGATCCGCGGAAATATAGAGCCGGCTAACCTCTGGATGGCGTCGACGTTTGGCGGATATCCGAGATGGTCGACGAGGCTTTCGTCAAGCGCCGCATCGTCGCCGAATGTCCGATGCACCAGCTGCGGCAGGCTGCCGGAATGTCACCATCGCCTGGACCACGCCAACCAGCGGCCAGCCAGATGCTTCCATGATGAGGTGAGCCTTGTCCGCCGATAGGCGTCGCCGGCCATCTTTATGCCTAGCGCCTGCGTCGGGAAGGGATGGATGACGTCGGCCAGCGCACGCAATCCCATGCCCGATTTGATGGCCAGCGACACCGCATTGATCATCTCACCGGCATGGCTGGCGACGACCGTGGCGCCCAGGATGCGGTCGGACCCTTCCCTGACGTGGATTTTGACGAAACCCTCCTCCTCGCCGTCCATGACCGCCCGGGCGACATCGTGCATCAGCACCGTATAAGTCTTGACCGGGATGCCGTTCTGGCGCGCCTCCGCCGGATAGAGGCCGACATGGGCGATCTCCGGATCGGTGTAGGTGCACCACGGAATGACCAGCTCGCTCAGTTTCCTACGTCCGAGAAACAGGGCATTGCGCACGACCATGCGAGCTGTGGCCTCGGCGGTGTGGGTGAATTTGTAGGCGAGGCAGATATCGCCCGCCGCATAGATGTGCGGATTTGTGGTGCGGAGATAATCGTCCACCTTGATACCGTCGGCATCGTATGCCACCCCGGCGTTTTCCAGGTCGAGGCCGTCGACATTGGGCGATCGGCCGATGCCGGTGATGATCTCGTCGACGGAAATCGTTGTCGTGATGTCGTCGCACACCAGGTCGGCGAGCTTCTTGCCGCCTTCCGTTCGCACCGCTACCACCTCGGTGTTGAGGCGAACCTCGACACCTTCGCGCGCCAGCGCGTCCGAAAGGATCTGGGCGGCGTCGCGTTCCTCGCCGGGCAGGAACATCGGTTCCCGTTGCGCCAGGATGACGTTGGCACCGAGCAGGCAGAAGGCCTGCGCCGCCTCGCAGCCGAGCGGTCCGCCGCCAATGACCAGAAGCCGCTTCGGGCACTCCGTGAGCTCGAACATGGTCTCGTTGCTGAGATAGCCGGCCTCGGCAAGGCCTGGAATCGTCGGCAGCCTCGGGCGCGCGCCTGTCGCGATCAGCGCCTTCCTGAAACGCAAGGTTTGTCCGGCGACCGTGACAGCGTCCGGTCCGGAAAACAGCGCTTCGCCGAAATAAAGGTCGATGCCTTCGGAAACCAGCCTATCGGCGGCATCCGCGCGGCTGATCCGCTGCCGGATCTGCCGCATCCGCGTCATGGCGCGCGGAAAGTCGACGTGAAGACGGTCCGGCATGTCGCCGCCGAAATTCTCGGCATCGCGCATGTCGGCATAAAGCCTTGCGGTGCGGATGATCGACTTGGACGGGATGCAACCGACATTGACGCAAGTTCCGCCGATCAGATTGCGCTCGATGAGCGCGACCTTTGCGCCGAGGCCGGCCGCTTCGTAGGCGGCAGTCAGCCCAGCCGGCCCGGCACCGATGACGACGAGGTTGTAGGGACCGTCCGGCTGCGGGTTCTTCCAGTGCGGCGGATGGGCGCTCGCGATCAGACTGATGTCGTTGCTGTCGACGGGGAAGGCGGTGGTCCTGGTCCGGTCACGCGACATTGCCGCCACCTGACGCCGGGCTTGCCGGCTGAGACAGCCAGCCGCCATTGAATCCGGCCTTGTGCAGACCGCGACGGATATGCTGATTGGATCGCATCAGCTTCCAGATCAGCCCTGACCGATGGTTCTCGATCATCATCACCACGATACCCTGATCCAGCCCATAGTGGCCTTCCGACACCCAGCCGTGCCTCCCGAATTTACGCCGGTTCGCCAATGTCGGATTGAAGCCGCTCGGCAGCCGGAAATTGTCGATCACCTCGGGGTAGCGATCACCGAGATGGCGCAGCGCCGCCAGGCAGATCTCCGGCGCGAAAGGCAGTGATGCCGGATAGGACCAAGGGGCGATCGTCCCGTCATCGGGCCCGAACGGAGCGCCGCGCGCGGCATAGCCGGAAAACCGCCGGCGCTGTCGCTCCACGCTGGTGCGGAAGCCGCCCGGCCCGTCGCCCGCCGAAAGTCCCCAAAGGTTCTCTTCATAGCCGTCATAGCCGTAAGGGTTGTGGCGCGCATAGTCGCGATGCAGATAGGTCGAGCGGCGGCTGTTTTCGAAATAGTCCGAGTTCTTCTCGCGCATGAAGGCGTCGCGGATGCCGGCGAAATCGATCCAGGCATGCGAGAACTGGTGCATGAACAATGGGCCGCCATACAGCACGTCGTAGCCGTAGATGTTTTCCCACTGATAGGTCGCCGTCCAGCCCTCGTAGCTGTTATCCGAGGTTGGACTGTCAGGCGAGGCCATCGACAGCACGTAGAGGATCGTCGCTTCGTTGTAGCCCTCCCAGCCATAGTGCAGAAAGCCGCTCTTTGGCTTCCAGCCTTGCCGCAGGGTCGGGCTTGAACCTTGTGCCCACCGCCAGTCGACGCGCCGGTAGAGCGCCTCGGCCAGTTGGCGGATTTCGGCTTCCTCGTCATCGTCACCGGAGAAATAAGCGCTCGCCACCAGCATGCCTGATATCAGCAACGCCGTATCCACCATCGACAGTTCGCAGCGCCAGACGCGCAGGCCGGTCCGCATATCGAGGAAATGGTAGTAAAAACCCTTATGGCCGGTGACGTCGTCGCTATTGCCTTGCCGGCTGGTCGAGAAGAAACGCAGCGCGGCCAGCGTCAGCTTCGCGGCGGCATCGCGCGTCATCCAACCGCGCTCGACGCCGATCGGATAGCTGGACAGCGCGAAGCCGACGACAGCGATGCTGGCCGGCGAATTTGGCCGCGATGTGTCGGCGACCAGTCCGTTTTCGGGGTTCACGTTATCGAGGAAGTAATCGAAGGCGGCGCGCTGATAGCGGTCCAGAAGCTCATCGTCGGACAGTGCGGCAGATTCGGCTCTAAGCAAAAGTAGCAAACTCCCGCCTGACGGCTGCATTCCGTGTCATGGTTCCCGCTACCTTGTCGCGACTTGTCGATTCGAGGCGTCCAACTATACGCCCGCATGCTCCATCCGTTGCACCGTCACGTGGAATTGAGATTCGTTCTGCCTCAGTAGGTGGCGCGGCCGCCGGAAACGTCGAACACGGCGGCCGTCGTGAACGAACACTCTTCCGAGGCGATCCAGCAGATCAGCGCCGCCACCTCGTCGACCTCGCCAAAGCGCGCCATCGGTATCTTGGACAGCATGAAGTCGATGTGCTCCTGGCTCATCTGCTTGAAGATCGCGGTGCGCACGGCCGCCGGCGTGACGCAATTGACCGTCACCCCGGTCTTGGCCAGTTCCTTGCCGAGCGACTTGGTCAGGCCGATTACCGCGGCCTTGGACGTGCTGTAGGCGGAGGCGTTGGGATTGCCTTCCTTGCCGGCGATCGAGGCGATGTTGACGATGCGGCCATAGTTGCGCTCGAGCATGTGCGGCACGAGCGCCTTGTTGCAGTAGAAGACGCCGTTGATGTTGATGTCGATGACCTTCTGCCAATCTTCCGCCGAATAGTTCCAGGTCGTCATGTTCGGCCCGGTGATCGCCGCGCTGGTGACCAGGATATCGACACCGCCAAGCGCTTCGAGCGTTGACCGGGCAGCGCGCTCCACGCCTGCGGCATCGGCAACGTCGATAGCGATGCCGTGAAGACTGGGGATGACGGCCTTGGCCTGTTCGATCTGGGCGGGATCGCGATCCCAGACCGAAACCCGTCCGCCTTCTTCGACAATCCTCTGCGCCACCGCCAGACCAATGCCCGATGCGCCACCGGTGATGACCGCCACCCGGTCGCTGAACCGTCCTGCAAAACTCATCGGCATCCGATCTCCCCCCGTCACCCGAACCCGATGGACTGACAACGCGAGCGCCATGCCATCGGCGGCGACTGTGCTGCCACCACCAGGCAAGTTCAAGCCGGCATGCAGCCCGATCGTCTGGGCCAATCCCGTGCCGGGATTACACGGGAATTCCCTCGAGCTGGTCGCCCAGTGCTTTCACCATCGCCACCAGCGCCGGTCCGATCTCGGCATGCGCGCGGTCCTCGGTGATGATCTCGCCGATGCCGCCGCAGGTGATGGCAACCAGCGGCGAGCCGTCACGCGGGCGGAACGGCACGCCGACTGCATGGATGTAGCTGTGCCAGGCGCCGAACGACGTCACATAGCCCTGGTGTGCATATTGGGCGATCGCATCGTCGATCGCCGCCGCGATCATCGCTGCCTTGTCCGGCTCCGCCTCCTGCAAAGCCCGTACAAGTCTGACGCGCTCCTCGGGTGAAAGGGCCGCCGCATAGGCCAGCCCCATCGATGTCTTCCAGATCGGCAGATAGGAGCCCGGGTTGAGCCGCAGCGTGACAAGGCTCTCCGACCGGCAATTGGCGAGATACACCATGTTGAGGCTGTCGCGCGTGCCGAGCGCCACCGCCGCCCCCGTCAAATCGGCCAGCGGCTGCATCAGCGGCCGGGCGACGTGCACGACGGCGCTTGAACTGAGCGCCGAATAGCCGAGCGCCACGGTAGCCGACCCCAGGCTGTAGCGGCCGAGATCCTTGTCGTACAGGAGGTAGCCGAGCGCGCTCAGCGTATAGGTGATGCGCGACACCGTGGCTTTGGGCAGGCCGGTGCGGGCAATGATGTCCTGGTTGCCGAGCGAGGCGTCGCCCGGCCGGAAGGCGCGCAGGATGCCGAGCCCGCGGACCAGCGACGACGAAAGCTGTGCGCCTTCGCCTTCAAGCTCCGTCTCGTCCCTGGTGGCTCGCTTGCGCACGCTGAGGTCTTTCTGGCGTCGTCGTCCGCCTGTCGGGCCGGTGACGTCGGCACTGTCGATCAAAAATGAAATTAAATTCCATTTATATTGACAGCGGCTTTCGCGGGCTGTCAATATGTTTCCGTCGATGGCATGTCCCAGCGCCTTGTGCCATCTTACGAAGCCCCTCCTTGTGAAGGTAGCCACGTGTCTCGCTATATTTTGCGCCGGCTTATCGCAATGCCGTTTCTGGTGCTCGGCATCGTCACCATCGCCTTCCTGATCACCACGGTGACCAAGGGGGATCCGCTGACCGCGATTGTCGCCGAACAGCAGATGAGCAACCCCGAGGTGGTGGCCGCCGCCAAGACGCGTTGGGGTCTCGATCGTCCTTTGCCGGAACGCTATATGATATATCTTGGTAATCTGCTGAGCGGCGATCTTGGCACCTCGTTCATCACCAAGCGCAATGTCGGCACCGACATTCTCTACCGCTTGCCGGCAACGCTCGAACTGGTTTTCGCCGCGATGATCTTCGGCACCACGCTCGGCATCGTGCTTGGTGTGCTGGCCGCCTATTTCCGCAACAGCCTGATCGACCATGGCGCGCGGCTGTTCGCCTTGTTCGGCTCTTCGCTGCCGGTGTTCTGGTCGGGGCTCGGCCTGTTGTTCATCTTCTCCGTCATGCTGAACTGGCTGCCGGGGCCGGGCAGGGTCGATGCCCGCTTGGCATTGCCGCCCGGCATCACCGGCTTCCTGACCATCGATTCGCTTCTGGCTGGCGACTGGACCGTCTTCAAGGACGCGCTCTGGCACCTGCTTCTGCCGGCCTTCGTCCTCGGCTGGACGGTTTCGGGCACCATATCGCGGCTGGTGCGCGCCAACATGCTTGATGTGATGAGCCGCGAGTTCGTGCTCACCGCGCGCGCCAAGGGGGCGAGCGAGTTCCGCGTCGTCATCGTCCATGCGCTGCGCAACACCATGGTGCCGACCCTGACCGTCATCGGCTATTCCTTCGCCTATCTGATCACCGGCGCGGTGCTGACCGAAACCATCTTCTCCTGGCCGGGCATGGGATCCTATGCCGTGGAGGCAGCGCGTGCGCTCGACTTCCCGGCGATCATCGGCGTCACCATCGTCGGCGGCCTTGCCTTCCTGGTCACCAACCTTATCACCGACATACTCTATGTCGTGGCCAATCCGCGCGTGAGGTTGAGCTGATGGCGGTCGTCGTCACCAAGTCCCGCTCCTCGACGGTTCCCGAATGGCTGACCGCGCCATTGGTCATCGGCACGGTCGTCATCCTGTTCTGGCTGTTCATGACGGTATTCGCCAACCTGGTTGTGCAGTTCGATCCGCTCGAAATGGTCGCACGCCGGCTTCAGGCGCCAAGCTGGGCGCATTGGCTGGGTACCGACGCACTCGGCCGCGATGTGCTGGCCCGCACTCTGCACGGGGCCGCGCATTCGCTGCCGATCGCGGTTCTGGTCGTCGTCTCTGCAGTGATCATAGGCTCGCTGCTCGGCGCCATTTCCGGCTTCGTCGGCGGATTGACCGGCGCGGCGATCATGCGGCTTGTCGACGTCACTCTGTCCTTTCCGCCGATGCTGCTGGCCATGGCCGTCGCGGCGTCGCTCGGACCAGGCCTCGGCAATGCCGCCATAGCCATGGTGCTCGTCTGGTGGCCCGTCTACGCCCGGCTGATGCGGGCGCAGGTATTGGAGGTGAAGGAGCGCGAGCATGTCGAGGCGGCAATCGCCGCCGGCGCCAGGCCGCGGCGCGTGCTGTTCACGCACATATTGCCGCTTTGCTGGACCCCGGTGCTGATCAGCGCAACCATGGATCTCGGCCAGGTCGTGCTGCTTGCCGCGTCGCTCAGCTTCATCGGCCTCGGCGCCACGCCGCCGACACCCGAATGGGGCTCGATGATCTCCGATGGCGCCGTTCATTTCTATCAATGGTGGATCGCCTTCGGTCCCGGCGTCGCCATCCTCACCATCGTGCTCGGCTTTAACTTCATAGGCGACGGCTTGCGCGACATTCTCGATCCAAGGTCGGACTAGGCGATGAGCGCACAGATTTCCTCAGCGCCACCGGGCGCAGTCGACAAGGTGGGCGAGCGCGAGCCGCTGCTGTCCATACGCGGTCTGCGGGTCGGGTTCCGCAAGGCCGGCAGTCAGTTCGAAGCGGTTCGCGGGATCGACCTCGACGTCGCCAAGGGCGAAGTGGTCGGCATTGTCGGTGAGTCCGGCTCGGGCAAGTCCGTCGGCATGCTCGCCGCGCTCGGCCTCACGTCAAAGAACGCGGTGGTCACCGGCTCGGTCCGCTTCAACGGCGACGAACTGGTCGGCAAACCGGCGCGCGAGATGCGCAAGATCAGGGGCGCGCGCATCGCCATGATTTTTCAGGACCCGCTGTCCTCGCTCAATCCGGTGATGACCGTCGGCGCCCAGATTGCCGAGGCGGTCAGGCTGCATCAGCGCGTGACACGCAAACAGGCGATGGCGCGCGCGGTCGAATTGCTCCATCTGGTGGCGATCCCGCAGCCGGAGCGCCGGGTCAACCAGTATCCGCATGAATTCTCCGGCGGCATGCGCCAACGCGCGGTTATCGCCATGGCCGTCGCCAACGATCCTGACCTGTTGATTGCCGACGAACCGACCACGGCGCTCGATGTCACGGTGCAGGCACAGATCCTGGCCGTGCTGCGCTCGCTGCAGGAACGGCTCGGCCTCGGCCTGGTGCTGATCACCCATGATCTCGGCGTCGTCGCCGGCCATGCCGACCGCGTCGCGGTCGTCTATTCCGGCCGTGTCGTCGAACAGGCAGGCGTATCCGAGCTGTTCGCCGATCCGCGCCATCCTTACACGCGTGGCCTGATCGCCTCGATCCCCAACCTCGAGGAAAGCCGCGAGCGGCTGTTCTCGATCGACGGTTCGCCGCCCGCACTTGGGCGCTTGCCGGGCGGCTGCGCCTTCCATCCGCGCTGCATTTATGCCGCGGCACGCTGCCGGACCGAGGACCCGCCTTTGCACGATGTCGGCGGCCGGTTCTCGGCCTGTCATTTCGCGACGACCTTGCCGCCCTTCCACAGTGCTGTGCTGGCGGCGGCGAGCCTGGACAGTGGAGACGTGGCCCCATGAGCGCAGCGGAGCAACTCCAGGCGGAAACCAAACCGGCGGCTGCGCTTTCTGTTCGCCATCTCGTCAAGGACTTTCCGGTTCGCGGCGGCCTCGTCTTCGACCGTGCCGTTGCCCATGTCCGTGCGGTCGCCGATGTCTCGTTCGACGTAGCACCAGGCGAAACGCTGGGTCTGGTCGGTGAATCCGGTTGCGGCAAGTCGACCCTCGGGCGCTGCCTGATGCGGCTGATCGAGCCGACCAGCGGCGAAAGCTGGTTCCGTGGCCAGAACCTGCTCGCGCTCAATCACGAAGACATGCGCCTGATGCGGCGCTACATCCAGCTCGTCTTCCAGGATCCCTACGGGTCGCTGCATCCGCGCATGCGCATTGCCGACAACATCGCCGAGCCGCTGCGCATGAGCGACATGTCGGCGACCGACCGCCGCGCGCGCGTCGCCGAATTGCTCGAACTGGTGCGGCTCAATCCCGAGCATGGCAAGCGCTATCCGCACGAACTGTCCGGCGGCCAGCGCCAGCGCGTCGTCATTGCCCGCGCGCTGGCACTCAATCCGCAAGTGGTGATCCTCGACGAGCCGGTTTCGGCCCTCGACGTTTCGGTGCAGGCCGGCGTGCTCAATTTGCTCAAGGACATCCAGCAATCCTTCGGCACCTCCTATCTGTTCATCGCGCATGATCTGTCCGTCGTGCGCCACATCTCGCATCAGGTCGCGGTGATGTATCTCGGCAAGATCGTCGAGATCGCGCCGGCGGCCGAACTCTATTCGAGGGCGCTGCATCCCTACACCCAGGCGCTGCTGTCGGCGGTGCCGCTCGCCAATCCCGAGAAGGAGCGCAAGCGCGAGCGCATCGTGCTGAGCGGCGATGTGCCGAGCCCGCTCAACCCGCCATCCGGCTGCCGCTTCCGCACGCGCTGCTTCAAGGCGCAGGCGATCTGCGCTGCCGTCGAACCGCCGCTCGATCCGGCCGGTGGTTCGCATCGCGTCGCCTGCCATTTCCCGGAGCCGGTCAACACTTTCAGGGCTGTCTGAGTGGCCTGTCGAATTCACCCGAGGGAATTTTGATCGTGACTGAGGACCATTCCGCGAATGCCGGTACGGCAGAACCCGCGCGCTTGCCGCTCGAAGGCATCAAGGTTCTCGACCTCTCGCGTGTGCTGGCGGGTCCCTGGGCAACGATGAGCCTTGCCGATCTCGGCGCCGAGATCTGGAAGATCGAGAACATCGACGGCGGCGACGACACCAGGGCGTGGTCGGTGCCGAGCTACAAGGGTGTCTCGACCTACTATCTCTGCGCCAATCGCGGCAAGCAGAGCATCGCGCTCGACATGAAAAGCCCGCAGGGGCTGGCGATCGTGCGCGAGCTGGCGGCGAAGGCCGACATCGTCGTCGAGAATTTCCGCTCAGGTACCGCCGATAGGCTCGGCGTCGGGTTCAAGGAGCTGAGCGCGTCAAACCCGCGCCTGATCTACTGTTCGATCTCCGGCTACGGCCAGACCGGACCCGATGCCGGACGGCCCGGCTATGATTTCGTCATGCAGGCCGAAAGCGGCCTGATGGCCATCACCGGCGAGAGCAATGGCGAGCCGATGCGCGTCGGCGTCGCCATCACCGACATCGTCTGCGGCATGGTCGCCACTCAGTCCATCCTGGCAGCGCTTTTCGAGCGCGCGACAACTGGCAAGGGCCAATTCCTAGACCTGTCACTGATCGACTGTGCGCTCAGCCTGCTGATCAATGTCGGCAGCGGTTACCTTAACACCGGCCAAGAGGTCGCCCGCTACGGCAATGCCCATCCGACGGTCGTTCCCTATCAGATATTCGAAGCCTCCGATGGCAGCTTTGCGCTGGCGGTCGGCAATGACCGCCAGTTCGCGGCGCTGTGCGAGAAGGTCGTTGATCTGCCACATCTGGCTGGGGATGCGCGCTTCATCAAAGCAGGGGCGCGCGCCACCAACCGTGAGGCGCTGATCCCGCAACTAGCCGCCGTCTTCAAGACCAAGCCACGTGACCACTGGATGGCCACCTGTGCCGCCGCCAGCGTGCCGGCCGGCACGGTAAAATCGATACCGGAAGTCTTCGACAGTTCCAATGTGCGCGAGCGTGGCCTCGTCCAGACCTTGCCGCATCCGCATCTCGGCTCCGTCGCCATGGTGCGCCCGGCGCAGGGACTTGCCGCGCAGCTGACCGCGGACTTCACCGCGCCGCCGATGCTGGGCCAAGACACAGCTGCCGTGCTGGCCGACGTGCTCGGCTATAGCGCCGAGATCATCGACCAGCTGATCGGCACCGGCGCCGTCGGCGTCTATACGCCGGCCGCCGAACCGATCCCCGCCTGATCTTCATGGAGCCTGACGGGCCTTCGTCTCGCATTGCAGGTCGACTGAATGGTTCTTCAAGAGGGCGAAGAGCCGTTCCTTGTTTTGGCGCAATCCCCTGGGGAAAGCGCTATGCGCTTTTCCCGGGAAACCGCTTCACCTTTTCTGGAATTGCTCGGCCGGCTACTTCTGCTGGCCGTAATTCTTGTAGCGCCCGCGAATGGCGGGGATCTCGCTGCCCTCGATGAGCACCGGCGTGCCGGCGCTGCGCGCCAAAAGGTACTGCCGCGCCAGGGTTTCCAGCTTGATGGTGCGGATGAGGGCCGTGTCGAGATCGCCGCCGAAGGCGATCATGCCATGATTGGCGAGCAGGCAAGCCGTGCGGTCCTTGAGCGCGACGACGGCAACCTTGGCCAGTTCGCTTGACGCGAAAAGCGCATAGTCCGAGCAGCGCACATCATCGCCGCCGAAGCCCGCCACCATGTAGTGGAACAGCGGCAGCGGTTCACGCAGGCACGACAGCGCCACGCAATGGTCGGGATGGGCATGCACGACGGCGCCGGCCTCGGGAAACGCCTTGTAGATCTCGGCGTGCATCTCCCATTCGCTCGACGGCCGGAACGCACCGTCCCAGGATCCATCGAGCTGCATCGCCACCATCTGCTCCGGCCGCAAGGCGCTTGTGGCTATTCCCGTCGGCGTGATCAGCATGCCGCCTGTCGTGCGCACGCTGATGTTTCCGGTGGTGCCGACATTCATCCCGCTGGCGTCCAGCGTCTGCGTCGCGGTGATCAGGCTCGTGCGTTCGATTTCGAGTTCCATCACGATGCTCTCCTTGCCGGTGGCCATGTGTCGATCGCCGGCGCAATAGTGCTCGGCCGTGTCATGTCTTGCAGAACGTCGGTGAAGATATCGGGGCCGCCGAGCTTTCCCGATTTCAGCATCAGCGCCAGCGGATCGGAGGGCCGGCCGGGGAGGTGAGCGATGGCGCGCGACAGTCCGGGGCCCTCATAGGCGCCCATGGCGATCCGGTCGATGCCGAGCGCCTTCACCACCGAACCGGCGGTCTCGCCGCCGGCGACGACGAGCCGGCGGACGCCGAGTTCGCGCACCAGAATCTGGGCAATCCCGGCCAGGATCTCTTCCGCCCTTGCCGCCACCATATCGCGGCCATGCGCCTGCTGCAGCGCTTCGACGGTCGCTTGCGGCGCTGTCGTAGCAATGGCGATCATCGCGCCGGGCAAATGCCGTTGGGCGAAGGTACGCGCTTCGGCCATGACATCGGCGCCGGCAAAGGCGCTGGCAAGGTCAATCGTCAGCAGTGGATTGTTTTCCTCGAAACGCTCGAGCTGTTCGATGGTGCGGTCAGCGACGCTGCCGGCCAGCACCGCTGCCGGCCCTTCGACGGCCGGCAGGCTGGCGGCAACGAGATCGCCTGTATCCAGCAGCCCATGCGTGAGCCAGGCCGGTGGCAGATGCGCGGCGACTGAGGAATTACCGGTCATCAGCGGCAGGTCGAAGGTGGCTTCCGCGATCGCCGCCAGATCGCGCTCGCGGATGGTGTCGGTGACCAGCAGCGTCTCGCCACGCGCGCTGTGTGCTCGTATAGCGCTTCGGATGGCTCCAGCGCCGGCATCGACGACGAGATAGGGCACCAGCCCGACCTTGCCCCTGCTCTGCGCCTGCAGCACGCGAACCAGATTGGAATCGGTCATCGGCGTCAGCGGATCGAAGCGCTTGGGCGACTCAGCAAGCAGCTGGGGACCGCCGAACATATGCCCCTGATAGACGGTGCGCCCAGTCTCACACAGCGCAGGGGCGAACAGTGTGACGCCGCCGCCAAGGCGCTCGAGCAGCGCTTCGGCGCAAGGACCGATATTGCCCGCGGGCGTCGAATCGAAGGTGGCGCAATATTTGAAGAAGATCTGCCGCGCGCCAGCTTCGACCAGCCGGTCCGCGGCCTCCAGCACCTGGCGCACCGCATCGCTGGCTGCGATGACGCGGGTCTTCAGCAGGATCACATGGGCAAGATTGCCTGATGGGATCGGCGCGTCCAGCCCGACCGTGCATCCCGTCGGAATGCCGCGCGCGACCAGCATCGACGCCAGCTCGGTGCCGCCGGTCAGATCGTCGGCAATGGCGCCGAACAGCAAGGAAGGCATCGACGCGGTCATGCGGCCCGTCTCATGTCTGCCGGTTTCGGGGCGGCTTGTCTCATGTCGGTGGTCAGGCCATTCGTGGTATCATATACACAAGCCACGCGACGCAGGCGACGCCTGCGCTGTTGCAAGAACGGAGAGCGGATGTGACTGCTTCTATCGCGCCGATCGCGCGCGACAATCTGACGACGCGTGTCTATGAGGAGCTTCGCCGTGCCATGATGGAAGGCCGTTTCTGGCCGGGCCATCGCTTCAAGATCCGCGACCTTGCCGCCAGCCTTCAGGTGTCCGAGACGCCGGTGCGCGAGGCGCTGATGCAGTTGGTGCGCGAAAAAGGCCTGGAGATGGAGGCCGGCCGTTCGATCACCGTCGCCCAGCTGTCGCTGGCTCAGTATCTGGAACTGCGCAGCATCAGGCTGCATCTCGAAGGCATGGCGGGTGCCGCGGCAACGACGCGCATCGAGCCGCGCGAGATCGACCGTCTGGCGGCGGTGCATGAGAAACTCATTGCCAACGAGGACAATGGCCGCTGGTTCGAAGCCGTCCGCGACAATTGGGAATTCCATCACTCGATCTACCAGGCGGCGCAAATGCCGGAGCTGCTGGCCATCATCGAGGGAATCTGGCTGCGCAACGGACCGCTGGTGAACTACCAGTACCCGCACGCCCGGCCGACCTATGACGGCCGCCACCGGCATCTCGACATTCTTGAAGCGCTGCGGGCGCGCGACGAGAACGGTGTGCGCAAGGGCATTCAGCAGGACATGATCGAAGGCGGCCGCCTGCTGGTCAAGGTTCTCGAACGGCTGAACGACGGCGCGGTCACGCCGGAGGAACTGCGCCGCGCTGCGCAGAACGGCCGACTGGTGTCGGCCACCGGCTGAACAGTTTGTTCCTTTCCACCGCATTGGCGCCGGTCACGCCACCTGCGCCGCGGCGGCCATGCCCGCATCGGCAGCCTGCAGGGCGAGATCTATATCTTTTGCGGTGTGCGCAGCACTCAGGAACATGTTGTGCCGGGGATGGAAATAGGCGCCTTCGCGCAAGGCGGCCGAGCAGAAGGCGTTGGCCAGCTTGAATTCGGCATCGCCGTCGAACAGCACCATCGGCATCGACACCGGACCTGTCTGTCGCAGCGAAAGACCATGCTTCTTCGCTGCAGCATCGAGGCCTGAGCGCAGCCTGTCGCCGGCCTGTGTCATGTGGGTGACGGCGTCGGTGTCGCGCAGTGTGCTGATGGTGGCGATCGCCGCGGCCATTGCGACGGCGCCATACCAGAACGAACCCGTCACATAGACCTTGGTCGCGGCTTCGCGAAACCGGTCGGTGCCTGCGATGGCGGCCAGCGGATAGCCATTGGCGATCGCCTTCGAAAAGGCGGACAGGTCCGGCCGTACGCCGAGCGGCTCCCAGCTGCCGGCGAGGTCGATGCGGAAGCCGGCCCTGACATCATCGACGATCAGCGCCGCATCGGCGGCGGTGGTGAGTTCGCGCGCCCGTTTGGCGAAGGCGGCGGTCGGCAGTTCCTGGTCGCGGGCGATGTCGTGCCGGAAGGCAGTGACGACGACAGCAGCGAGATCGTTGCCGGCCTGCTCGACGGCCGCTTCGAGGCTGGCGACGTCATTGTAGTCGAAATGGATCAGATGGGCGCGGTCCTCGGCGGTGACGCCGGCCAGCGATGGCGTGCACCACGGCACGGCGCCGTGATAGGAGCCGCGCGCGACCAGCACCTTGCGTCGGCCGGTGCCGGCGCGCGCGATCGTCACGCAGGCCGTGGTGGCGTCGGTGCCGTTCTTCTGCAGCATTGCCCAGTCGGCATGCGCGACCGTCTTGACCAGCAGTTCCGCCAGCTCGACCAGCACCTCGCCGGGGCCGTTCATCGCATCGCCGAGGCGACGCTGCCGCTCGGCCGCCGCCTCGACCGCCTGATGATGGTGGCCGAGAATGTTGGGCCCCCAACTGCACATCAGGTCGATGTATTCGTGCCCGTCGACGTCCCAGACCCGGCAGCCGTCGGCGCGTTCGAAGAATTGTGGATAGGCGGAGCCGAGATAGCGCGTCGCCATGTGTCCCCACATGCCGCCCGGAATGACCGAGGCCGCACGCTCGCGCAGCAACTGGTCCTTGGAGTTGATCAGGGAAGGCATGACGAGGTCTCCGCTCATTGATATATCATATATTGAATGTGATGTTGGAAGAACAGGATTTGCTGGCCTTCCGGGATGGAGAACAGGGAGGCGACAGTCGCCTCCCTGTATTGTTTTGCTCAGTGGCTGAGTTCTGCCAGCGGCAGGTTGCAGCAGGCGCTGTAGCGCACGCCCTTGACGTCCGACTTGTAGGCCAGGATCAGGTTCGGGCTGATCAGCGGCAGGATGATCCTGTCCTTGATCATCTCCTCGCCGGCCTGGTGCCACAGCTTGGCGGCCTCGTCGCCGCTTGCCGCAAGGGCTGCCTTGTAGATATCCGCTTCCTTCGGGTTGAGCACCGACGGGTCGCGCTCCGCGCCGGCACGGCGCGACCAAGGGCTGCCCTTCGTCATGGCGAAATAGTCGATGTATTGCGAGGTGCCGTAATAGTCCGGCGCGTAGAACACCGCCGTCATTGGGATGCCGTCGCCATTGACGCGCTCGCGCCAATTGGCGAAGGGGATCGGCTGCAGGTCGAGCTTGATGTTGATCTTGGCCAGATCCTGCTGAACCTTCTGCATCAAGAGCGAGAGATCGACGCCGTAGACGTTCATGCCGGGGAACGCTGCCTCCATCTCGAAGCCGTCGGCGTGTCCGGCCTTGGCCAGAAGTTCCTTTGCCTTGGCAACGTCATAGGGCTGCGCCTCGAAGCCCGAACCGCCGGGGAAGCCGAGCGGGATCGGCGCGCTGATCAGCTGACCCTCGGAGCCGATGGTGAAGTCGAGGATAGCAGGACGGTCGAGACCGAGCGAAATGGCCTCGCGCACTTCGGGCGTCAGCGGCACCTTGTTGGCCTTGGCGCCGGGCGACAGCGCCACATAGATGAAGTTGTAGGACGGCACGGTCTCGATCTTGACGTCGCTGCCGGTCATCGTCTTGGCCGTGTCCGGGTCGATCTGCATGGCGATATCGGCGGTGCCGCTCTGCAGCATCTGCGCCTGCGCCACCGCATCCTTGGTCTGGCGTATGACGACTTCGCTCAGCGCCGGCGCCGTGCGCCAGTACTTGTCGTTGCGCGCCAGCCGCAGTTCCGAATTGGGCTCATAGGATTTCAGCACGAACGGCGCGCTGCCGGCCGAATGGGCCAGGAACCAGGCCTCGGCATTGTCTGTCGTCGAGGCGTCCGCATCGGCCTTGGCGCCGGCTTCGGAAGCAACCTTGCTGTTGACGACCGCTGCGTAGGGCGCCGCCGCGATGTTGAGGAATTCGGAGCTCGGCGCGACCATCTTGACGACGACCGTATGCGCGTCCGGAGTCTCGATCGAGGCGACATTGTCCATCAGGAACGAGGCGCTGCCCTTGAGGTTCTTCAGCCGCTCCCAGGACCATTTGACGTCCTTGGCTTCGACAGGCGAACCGTCCGAGAATTTGGCGGCCGGGTCGAGCGTAAAGGTGAAGCTGCTCTGGTCGGCATTGCCTTCCCACTTCGAGGCGAGCAGCGGGATCAGCTTGTTGTCCTTGTCCAGCGTCAGCAGCGATTCGTAGACGCTGGAATTGTAGATCTGGCAGGTGTCGCAGAAGGCGCGGTGCGGATCGAGCGAATTGAGGTCGATGTTACGCGCGATGACCAGCGGCTTGCTGTCCTGCGCGAAAGTGGCAGGCGCCCAGAAGGCGCTGGTGGCCAGCAGCACGGCCGCCAGCATCGTCGCCCTGGTCTTGGCTCTTGGTAGGATCGTCATGTCCATTTCATTCTCCCATTTTCTTGTCAGATCTTTGTGGCAATGCGTTGCTCTATCCACCCACGGCAATGAGGGATTGAAGCGCGGCCTTGAGCTTATCAGCGCCGCCCAGTGCGGCGCGGTTGAGCGGGGCCGATACGACGGGAGCCGAGAGGCTTCCCGTCACATGCAGGATCTCGTGATCGAGATAGTCGAACACGCGATCCTGAATCTCTTGTGTCAGCCGTCCGCCAAGCGACAGTCCACGCTGCACCTGCTCGACGACGGCCACCCGGTTGGTCTTGCGGATCGAGGCCTCCACCATCGGCCAGTCGAGCCCGGTCGGGTCGAGGCTGCGCAGGTCGATGATCTCGGCATCGACGCCGGTCTCCTCGACCACCTGCTTGGCGACGGCGACCATGCTGGCACTGGTGAGCAAGGTGCAGGCACTGCCCGGCCTGACGGTTTTCGCCTTGCCGAGTCGCACGCAATAATCGCGGTCATCCGCAGGCACAGGCCCTTCGCTCGGGAACAGTTCGACATGCTCGATGACGACGACCGGATCGTCGCATTTCAGCGCCGAATTCATCAGGCCGATATAGTCGAAGGGCGTCGTCGGGGCGACGATGCGCCAGCCGGGAAACAGCGCGAACAGGCCAGACGGATCGCCCGAATGCTGCGAGCCGTAGCCGGTGTGCGGCGAGACGCGCACCCGGATCACGATCGGCACCGGGAAGCCGCCGCCGAACATGTGGCGCACCTTGCTGACCGCATTGAACAGCTGGTCGGCGGCAACCAGGCAGAAATCGCCGAACATGATCTCGACGATAGGCCGCAGCCCGCAAAGCGCTGCACCCAGCGCCACGCCGACAAAACCGTTCTCGGCGATGGGCATTGCCAGTACACGCTCCGGCCAGCGTTCCAGCGCACCCTTTGTGGCGCCCGAAACGCCGCCGCGCAGCCGGTGCACATCCTCGCCCATGATAATGATGCGCGAATCCTTTTCCATGGCGCGCGCAATCACCTCGGACGCGGCAACCATGAACTTGACCGGCCTGGTGTCGGCTGGCGGCATATCCTCGATCTCGAGGAAACGCTC
This sequence comes from Mesorhizobium sp. M7A.F.Ca.US.002.01.1.1, assembly GCF_004022955.1. Lineage (NCBI taxonomy): Bacteria > Pseudomonadati > Pseudomonadota > Alphaproteobacteria > Hyphomicrobiales > Phyllobacteriaceae > Mesorhizobium > Mesorhizobium sp. M7A.F.Ca.US.002.01.1.1. The sequence goes on from NZ_RZQE01000004.1 coordinate 25,197, forward strand.
GCCCTTCAGTTCGGAAAGATCACCGCGTATCTGGTTGTCGACGCCGCCTGGGTCTGGCCACAGATGGTCGGGAATGCCCAGCGCGTTGCCACTCATTTCGGTGAGCGAATCGGCAGCGGTGTTGACCACCTCCATGACGCGCTGGTCGAGTGTGCCGAGGTCGGAAGCGTTCAAAATGCCCATCGTCTTCAGGCGAGCCGCCATCGTGACCAGCGGATCGCGCGCTTTCCAGGCGTCTTCCTCGGCCCGCGTGCGGTAGCCGAATTCGCTACCCGGGCGCGCGCCGCTCTGATGCAGGAAGCGGTAGCAAAGCGCCTCGACCAGCACCGGGCCACCGTCTTCCTCGATCGCCCGGCGCGCCTCGCGCATGGCATGGTGGACCGCCACCACATCCATGCCGTCGCATTCGATGCCGCGAAAGCCGAGCATAGGTCCGCGCGAGGCCAGCCGCGTCTCGCGCGTCTGCTCGTTGATGTGCGTCGAGACGGCATAGAGATTGTTTTCGGCGAAAAAGATCACCGGCAGCCGGTAGAGCGCGGCGATGTTCATCGCCTCATAGGCCGGCCCCGCCATCATCGTGCCGTCGCCGAAAAAGGCGACCGAGATGTTGCCGGTACCGAGCAGCTTGTCGGCCAGCGCATAGCCGGCCGCATGCGGCAGGTTGCCGCCAATGATCGCGCTGGTGCCAGGGATGCCGGAGGCATCGTCGCGCATATGCATCGAGCCGCCACGGCCGCCGCAATAGCCTGACTTGAGGCCCATGATCTCGGCCATCAAGCCGCGCACCGAGCCCTGCATGTCCGGGTTGAAAGCGTCATGCAACGGGTCGAATCCGCCGGGCGTCTGCGCGTTGACAAGCTTGGCCAAGACCTGGTGATGGGCGCGGTGGGTGCCGTTGATGCGGTCGCCCGTACCGAGCACGGACATGGCGCCGACCGCCGTCGCCTCTTGTCCGATGCTGGCATGCGCCGGACCATGCACCAGCCCGGCATTGGCGAGATCGAGCACTTTTTCCTCGAAACGGCGGATGAGCAGCATCTGCTGATACCAGCGCACCAGGCTCGAAACCTCGGCGTCGTTCCAGTCCGAATCGTCGACGTCGAGCCGCAACCAGGGCGCCGATGGCTGGATCGATGTCTGCTGGACCATGTCAGCTATTTCCGTTCTGGTAGATGATATATCAAATATTTTCTCAGTCGATTGCGTCCGGGCACTTTTCCTGGGCACTGCACTGGCTTGCGGGCACCGCACAAATGGAATTAAATTTCATTTTCTGTGCGAAGCCGAGACTAAGCCGGGACGGCGGCGTTCCGCAAGAGGAATTTTGAAGCCAGTTTTCGAGCCATTCCGGCGACAAGCCCCCTGCACCAATTCACGGAGGGAGCGGCTCTGCAAATCAGGCATTCGGCTGGCGGATCGGCTGGGTAAGCGAGCGGCTAGCGATCGGCCTGATGCTGGAAGAACTGCAAAAACAATTCCCGCTCGGTGGTGATGTCGAGCTTCTCGTAGATGCGCCGGCGATGGTTCTTGACCGTGCCGACGGTGATGCCGAGGCGCTCGGCGATGTTGGCCGTCGGGTGGCCGGCGAGGATCAACTGAACCAATTCCCGCTCGCGCAGCGACAGCTCCGGCCACAGACTGGCCGGGATCGTCGGCTCCTGCCGGGGCGAGGCGCCGGGGCCTGTCGGCGCCGACGTGCGGGAGAATTTGGTTCCGCGCGCCTTGATGTCGAGCGCATGCAGCGCCTCGAATACAGGCAACCGCTCGTCCAGCAAAGCGATCTCGCTCTCCTTGAACGACGTGGTCGAGCGGTCGAGGAAGATGCCGAGGCACCAGTCGCCGCCATCGGCAAGCATGATGCCGACCTCGTCGCAGATCTCCGACTGCGCCAGGAAGCCGGCAATGTACTGGCCGCGCTTGGCCTCGTCGTCGGCGAGCCGTTTCAGCGGCATGATGCCCAACCTGCGCTCGCGCCGCCACGAGGCATAGAACGGGTCGAACACGTAGTAATTGTGGAGATAGCGCCGGACCATCTCATCCGAGAAGCGCCGGTGCTTGATGAATTCGGGTGTCTGCGTCGCCGAATAGCGCGTCACCGTGACGAGGTCGTGGTCGATGTCGGCGCCGATCAGGTCGATCAGGCAGTCGACATGCCTGTCCGTGCCGATGGCGGCGATCGCTTTGGCGAGCGGCGCCCAGATATTGCCCATGCCCATGCCCTTTTCTCGGCGATGTCAGCCCAACCGTCATTGTGTCTTTAGGCATATGGCGCGAGGCCATCCAATGAATCTAGCCTGGCGTCAACCTAGACCAGATCCCGAGGCGACCGTGACCCAACCCAATCTCACCGCCCCCATTGTCGGCAACCCAATCGTCATCGGCATCGACGCCGGCGGCACCATGACCGACACGATCCTTGTCGATCAGGACGGCCACTTCAAGATCGGCAAGTCGGCGACCACGCCGAAGAACGAAGCCGAGGGTTTTCTGGCCTCGGCCGAGGACGCGGCGGATGCCTGGGGCATCTCGCTGGAATCATTGTTTTCAGGCGTCAACGTCGTGCTCTATTCCGGCACCGGCATGCTGAACACGCTGTTGTCGCGCACCGGCCGCCGGCTCGGCCTGATCACCACCAAGGGCCTCGAGGACATGATCCTGATGGGCCGCGGGCTGCAGGCCTGGGCCGATTATTCCTACGCCGACCGGCTGCATGCGGTCACCCACCATCATCCCGATCCGCTGGTGCCGCGCCGCCGCACCCATGGCGTCACCGAGCGGATCGACCAGTTCGGCGACGTCGTGCTGCCGCTCTATGAGCACGAGGTTTCTGCAGCCGCAAAAAAACTGATCGCCGACGAGGTCGAAGCGATCTGCATCATGACCATCTTCTCGCACGTCAATCCGGTGCACGAGAAGCGCATCGCGGAAATCTGCCGCGAAGAGGTCGACAAGGCCGGCGCCGACATCATCGTCTACACCAGCCACGAGGTCCGCCCGGTCATCCGCGAGCAGTCGCGGCTGAACTCGGTCCTGATCGAGGCCTACGCCACCTCGCGCGGCCGCAAGCAGCTTAGGGGTATCGAGGACGTCTCGAAGAAATACGGCTTCAAATATGGCGTGCAGACGCTGCTCTCCTTCGGCGGCCTGACCTCGATCAACCATCCGCGCCTGCATGAAACCATGATCTCCGGCCCGATCGGCGGCATCCTCGGTGCTGCCTATGTCGGCAAGCTGATCGGCAATGATTCGCTGATCTGCTCGGACATGGGCGGCACCTCTTTCGACATGGGCGTTATCACGCGCGGCCAGACGCGGATCGAGAACGAGCCGCTGATGGATCGCTTCAAGCTCAACGTGCCGACGCTGCACCTCGATACGATCGGTGCCGGCGCCGGCATGATCCTCAAGGTCGATCCGCTGACCAAGAAAGTCTCGCTTGGACCGGAAAGCGCCGGCTCCGATCCAGGTCCGATTTGCTTCGCCAGGGGCGGCACCGAACCGACCATTGCCGATTGCGATGCGATTCTCGGCCGTCTCAACCCGCACTATTTCCTCGGCGGCAAGGTCGTGCTGCAGGTCGAAAAGGCCCGCCGCGCCTTCCAGGAGAAATGCTCCGACATCCTGGGCGTCGGGCTGGAGGAAGCCGCCGAAGGCATGATCGACATGCTGGAGGCCGACGCCAACAACGCGCTGCGCCGCGTCATTTCGGGCCAGGGCATCCATCCCTCCGAGTTCACGCTGCTGTCCTATGGCGGCTCTGGCCCGCTGCACCTGGCCGGCTGTTCCAGGGGCATCGGCTTCAAGGACATCATCACCTTCCAGTTTGCGGCCGCCTTCTCCGCCTTCGGCTGCACCACGGCTGATTTCATGCGCCGGCATTCGGTGTCGACGCAGCACGACATCCCGTCACGCGCCGATGAGGCGACGCTGGCCGCCTTCGGCGTCAAGGTCACCACGGTCTGGAACGATCTGACCAAGGCCGCGGTCGACGAGATGATCGCCGACGGCCATGCGCGCGAGAAGATCAGGACCGTGCCGTTCCTGATGATGCGCTACACCGGCCAGCTCGAGGATGTCGAAGTCATGGCGCCGCTGGCTGAGGTCAACTCGGCCGACGACATGCGCAGTGTTATCGACGAGTTCGAGGCGGTCTACGCCAAGGTCAATCATCGCGTGTCGCGCTACGGCGAGGCCGGCTTCACCATCACCGAACTCGGGCTGATCGCCACCGCCGACAAGGTCAAACCGGTGCTGCTCAAGCGTCCGCTTGGCAAGTCGGATCCGGCTTCCGCGCACAAGGGCGTGCGTGAGGCCTATATCGGCGGACGCTGGCACAAGGCCAATCTCTACGAGATGGACCTGCTGCAGCCCGGTCACGAAGTCATCGGTCCGGCCATCATCGAACACCCCGCCACCACGCTCGTCGTTCATCCGCAGGACCGCGTCCATGTCGATGAATGGACGCTGCTGCACTACACCCACGCTTGAGAGGGCACCGCCATGTTGGACAAACCTGCCTCGGCCCTGCGCCTTCGCGAAAGACTGCTCGATTCCGAGCGGCTGATGGAAGAGACCGGCTGCTATGACGGCATCACGGAACTCACGCTGCGCAACCAGGATCCGCTGAAGTTCGAGACGCTGCACACCAAGCTGCGCGCCTATTGCGTCTCGGCTCGCGAAATGGCCCGCCGCATCTCGGCCTCGCCCGGCGTGCGCGAAGTCGGCGAGATGGTGGTCGCCATCTATACGCCCGAAGGCGACGCCATCGCGCTCTCCAACGGCATCATGGTGCATGTCCATACGATGAGCCGCTTCATCAAATGGATGATCAAGAACAATTACGAGGAAAACCCGAAAATCCGTGAAGGCGATATCTTCGCCAACAACGACGCCTTCATCGGCACCGTGCAGGTGCCTGATGTCATGGATGTGGTGCCGATCTTCCATGAAGGCACGCTGGTCGGCTGGGCCGGTGCCGTCTGCCACGAACTGGAAGCCGGCGGCATCACGCCGGGCGGCGATGTCTGCCTGGCGCAGGAGCGCTTCACCGAAGGCCTGTTCGTCTGCGCCGAGAAGATCGGCGAGAATGACGAGATCCGGCGCGACTACGTCATCCGCTGCGAGCGCAATCTGCGCATGCCGATCTACTGGGTGCTCGACGAGAAGGCCAAGGTCGCCTCCTGCATCGACATGCGCGAAAGCGTCAAGCAGCTGATCTCCGAGATCGGCCTCGACTACTGGATGAAGGTGTCGAAGGAGTTCATCGAGGAAGGCCGTCGCGCCCAGCTCGCCCGCACCCGCCAGCTCACCGTGCCCGGCATCTACCGCGGCCACACGTTCTACGGCCATGTCACGGCGGGAAAGCCCGGCTTCCAGCTGCTCGGCGATCCCGACTGGCTCTACAACATCCCGATCGAGATGGAGATCACGTCAGACGGCAAGATCACCATGGACTTCGAGGGCACGCAGCCCTGGGGCTACCATTCGATGAACTGCACGCCGGCCGGCATGGATGGCGGCATGTTCGTGACGCTGACCCAGCACATGAATTTCGAAGGCCTGGTCAATGACGGTGCCTGGATGGCGACCGAACTGAAACTGCCGCACGGCACCTGGACCAACCCCGACAACGAGATGGTGGCCACCGCCACCTCATGGGCGCTGCTGCTGCCGGCCTACGGCGTTTTCCAGCGGCTTTTGTCGCGCAGTTTTGTCGCGCGCGGCTTCGTCGAGGAGGCCTTTGTCGGCCAGGTCAACAGCCCGATGATCGAGATGGGCGGCGAAAGCCAATACGGCACGCCGTTCGGCATGGCGCATTTCGAGTGCGCTGCCGCCGGGTCCGGGGCGCTCGCCATCAAGGACGGTCTCGACACCGCCTATGTCGGCTGGAACCCGGAATCCGACATGGGCAACATCGAGGTCTGGGAACAGTCGATGCCGATGGTCTATATCGGCCGTTCGATCGTGCCGAATTCCGGCGGCGCCGGCAAATATCGCGGTGGCTGTTCCTTCGTCTCGACCTGGCTGATCAACAAGACCTCACATCTGCGGCTCCACACCTCCGAGCACTCCTCGCGCGTGTTCGACAATGGCGGCATGTGCGGTGGTTATCCGGCGCCGACCTGCCAGAAGCATCGCGCGGTGCGCAACTCAGACATTCACGAACTGGCAGCAAAAGGCGAACCGCTGGCGCATGCGCCCGGCATCGACCCTGACGTCTCCGACTACGAGAAGAACATCGGCGGCGACCATGTCGTGGTCGAAGGCCCCTACATCACCTCGCCGCACAAATCCGGCGACATCTTCAGCCATTCCTACAATGGCGGTGGCGGCTATGGCGACGTGCTGGAGCGCGATCCGATCAAGACGGCATGGGATGTCGAGAACGGCTTTCTCACCCGTGAAGCGGCGGACCAGGTTTTCGGCATTGTGCTGAAGGACGATGAAGACGGTTATCCCGTCGCCGATATCGACGCCACGGTCGAACGCCGCGCCGCCATGCGCAAAGAGCGCCTGGCTAACGCGATTCCGGTGGCGGATTGGATCGCCAAGGAGCGTGGCCGCGTCGGAAAGGCCGACTTCGCGCCCGAAGTGAAGAAAATGTACGCCAGCGCGATCAAGCTGTCGTCGCGCTTCACCAAGGAATTCAGCGATTTCTGGAACGTCGACGCCAAATCGATCTTCACGCCGGGAGCCAAGCCATGACCTCATACAGCAAGGAAGTTCTGGGCGATCTGGCCGCCGGCAAGCTGCCCTGGCCGCAGACAAGGCGCATCATGAGTGCCTACAAGGATGACGACCGTTTCTTCAAGATGGTTGCCGTCTATCAGGATCGTGTCGCCTGGAAGGACCCGATCCTGCTGCCGGTCTCGGACCATCTGTTCATCTGCCAGAGTGGCGATGAGCGCATTACCCGCTGCGAATGCGGCCACTCCTTCGGCGACTATCGGAAGAACTGGAAGCTCAACGCCGTGATTAACGTGCGCAACACCGAGGAGGCTTTGCGCGAGATCTATCCCAACAGCGATCTCCCTGATCCCGAATGGATGGAAATCCGGGAGTTCATCTGCCCGGAGTGCGGGACGCTGCATGAGGTCGAGGCGGCGGCACCCGGTTATCCCATCGTGCATGATTTCGAACCCGACCTCGAAGGCTTTTATCGCGAATGGCTGGGCAGACCGCTTCAGGGGTCCTGAACCCTCGTCGATGGAGGCTGCGCCGCTGTGATTGCCAAATCCGGTCAGGACTGATTGCCTGCCCAAACGAAGCGGAGACCGTGCGCCATGAACAACCTTTCCGGCCGTAGCGCCATCGTGACCGGCGGTTTCTCGGGCATGGGCTTCGCCATTGCCACGGCTTTGGCCGAGGCTGGGGCCAATGTCGCCGTCGGCTCCTACATCGCGCCTGCCGGTGCCGACAGATCCGATGCCGCCTACTATCCGGCCGCCGACGAGATCGAGCGCGTGCGCTCGGCCCTTGCCGTCCATGGAACGAAAGTTCACGCCGCACACCTTGACGTTCGCGACAGCGACGTCACCAACCGTTTCGCGGCTGACGCCGAGACGGCCATCGGCCCCGCCGACATTCTGGTCAACGCCGCCGGCACCACCGCCGAGCAGCCGGTCTGCGGCCATTCCGACGCGCTTTGGGACAAGATCGTCGACACCAACCTGACCGGCGCCTTCCGCGTCACGCGTGCCGTGCTGCCGGGTATGATCGAGCGCGGCTGGGGCCGCATCGTCAACATTGGCTCGACGGCCGCCTTGGTCGGGTGGAAGGACAACCCGGCCTACTGCGCGTCCAAGGCCGGCCTGCTGGGTCTCACCCGCTGCGTGGCGCTGGAAGGGGCGGCGCATGGCGTCACCTGCGTTATGATCAGCCCGACCTGGGTCGAGACCGAACTGATGCGCCGCAATGTGGCGCAGGTCGTCGAGCGCGAAGGCAAGGGGCGCACGCCAGAGGAAGCGATGGCCGAGATCGCCAGGGGCAACCCGCAGCAGCGCCTGCTGCAGCCGCAGGAGATTGCCGCTCTGGCCGTCTTCCTGTGCTCGGATCTCGCCAAGGGCATCACCATGGAAAACATCCAGATCACCGGCGGAGCGCTTTGGTAGCGTCTCGGACACGCAACCGGCTGATCTCTCCGCAGATGCCTCGCTGTAAGACAAGGTGACCGGATTTGCCATTGAGCGCCGGGCGCAATAGGTTATATTGCACTGCACAATGGAGACGCCGTTTATTGCACGCCCATGTCTGCGAAGATTCCGGCCGGCTCATGGCTTGCCGGCCCTGGGTCGTGTCGGCGGGACTCTGAGATGAAGATTCCAAAGTCCCTGCTGATCGATCCCGAGAAGAATTCGGTCTATGGCGCCTTTGCCGTAGCCGTTTCGATCTGGGCGTTTTCTTATTCGGTCATCTTCGGCCAGATATTGATCCTGGCCTACTATGCGGTCTGGCTCCCGCTCATCCTGGTCGACTACCGGCGGTTTGTGAGGCATCTGTCCAGCGCCTGGCTGCCGCTGCTGTTTGCTGCCTATGTCTGCTTCTCGGTTTTCTGGTCGCAGGCTCCCGGCGTCACCGCAAGGACGTCGGTCCAGTATTTTTCCCATATTGCCTGCGCCTACGTAGCTGCGCGCACCGTCAGCGTGCGCACGCTGACCATAGGGGCGCTGATCGGGATATTTGTCGTCCTCATCTATTCGCTGAAGGTCGGGAACTATTCCGAGGATGTCCTCGACGGCACCGTCAACTTCGTCGGCGCCTTCGCCTCCAAGAACCAGATCGGCTTTGTCGGCTCGCTCGGCATCTATTTCTGCGTCGTCTTCCTTGCGTTCTACAGGCGCGGCCGGCTGAGCTTCATCCTGGCGGTGCCCGTCGTGCTGCTGTCGGCCTATGTCCTGGTCGCCTCGCATTCCGCCACCTCGATGGCCTCGATACCCGCGGTTCTGGCGCTGGTGGCGCTTCTTGCGATGAGCAAACTTCTGTCACGACGCTATCGCCGGGTCATCTTCCTGATCGGCGCCGGCCTGCTGGTCGTGACGGCCTTCGTCGCCTTGAATCTCGGGTTGATGGACTTCGTCCTCGGCCTCTTCGGCAAGGATTCGACGCTCACCGGGCGAACCTATCTGTGGGAGCAAGGCTGGAACACGGTCCAGAAATCGCCGATTCTCGGCGTCGGCTATGCCGCCTATTGGGTGCAGGGTTTCGCTGAAGCCGAGCGGCTGTGGAACGAATTCTACATCACCACCCGCACCGGCTTCCACTTCCACAACACCTATATCGAGGCCCTCGTCGAACTCGGCTTCGTCGGAGCGACGCTGGTGTCGCTGATCATGCTGCGCACGCTCTACGGCCACGTCTCGGCGGTGATCTTCAAGGCATGGCAGGCGGACTCGGTGATCCTTTTCGGCGTGATGGTCCTGCTGCTGATCCGCTCCTTCGTCGAGGTCGAGATACTCAACCCCTACATCATGGGTTCTTTCCTGATGTATTTCAGCTTCTTCAAGCTGGCGCGGCTGCCTGTTACCCGCAGGCGGCGGTCGCCGGCTCTGGAGCCGGCTGACGCGGCCGGGGGCGAGACTGACTGGCCTCGGTATGCCGGCCATCCGGCGGGCGCCGGTCCCTCATAAATTATCATCTCGCGGGCTGAAGGGGGCGGTCTTCCTTTTTGAGCAAGCATGTGCTCGGACGGGAAGCCTCGATCCCGAGACGGCTATTATAGTTTCCGCAGGGGTTCAAACAACTGAGCCAGAGCCTCATCCCGGTTTGTCGGGTGAGGCTCTGGCTCGAAACACTGGATCGTGTTGGAAGTCGGTCTACTGGCTGGCCAGCGGCGCCAGCTTGATCTTGATCACATCGCCGGGCAGCACCGGGGTTTCTTCCTTGGCGGCTATTTCGGTGGTCTTGCCGTCGACATTGCGCACCAGCGAATAGAGCAGGGTCGGCTGCTGATCATTTGTCATAGCGGCCGCCATCGCGGGATCGCTGGCCTGGGCTATCAGGCCTTTCTGCATGTTCACCTTCAACGCGGCCTCGTTCAGGTCGGCTTCGGTCTGCTGCCGGTCAGTGGCGAGACTTGAACTCAAGGTGTTCTGGGCATCGATAGCATCCTGCTTCGCCTTGCTGATCGCCTGCTTGGCGGTGAGGATGGCGGTTTCGTAGTCCAGGATCTTGCCCTGCAGGTCGGCAACCGACTGGCGCGAATCCAGCAGTCGGGCGTTGGCGATCAGGCCTTTCTGCGCCAGCGGGCCGATGCTGGCGAGCTGCTGCTGCGCCAAGTCGACCTGCTGCTGCTGGTTGACGATCTTCTTCTGCAGCGATTCGATCTCGGATTCCAAAACCCCTTTGAGATCGTCGAGCGCTTCAAGCTTCAGCTTCAGCGCCTTTTGGTCCGCTGTCAGGATCGTCATCTCGTCCGCCACGATGGCTGGCAGTCTCGGATCGCCCTCGACCTCCTTCGGCACGTCGAAACTCGCCTTTCCGGCCATATCCGCATCGATGCGGGCGCGCCTTACGATCAGTCGGATGCGCTGGTCGTCGGAGATGTCGAACATGCCCTTGGCGGTGACCAGGTCCTTGCCGAGCTGGGGGCCGTAGTCGGCGTTTCGCCGGATGCCTCCGGCGACGCTGATGGCCTTCAACACCGTCAGGTCGGGCACATAAGGAAACTGGCCGGGGTTCTGGACTTCGCCCGAAATGTAGAATGGCCGGAACTGCGCCATCTCGACCGAGGCTTCCGGTCTGTCTGACAAAGCGAGCTTTTTCTGCAAAGCCTCGCCGATCGCCGTTGCGATTTCGGACGTGGTCTTGCCGGAGGCCGGCAGTTCGCCGGCGAACGGCACCGACAGCGTGCCGGATGGACCGACCGTGTACTCGCCATTCACCGCCGACCAGTCACGGAATGTGCCTTCCACGGTCTGCCATTCGGCGACGCGGATGGTGAGCTTGTCCTGCGAGCCGAGGCGATAGTCGCCGGCGGCGGCGATGTGCGGGACGACGAGGGCCATGGCAAGGCATGTGGCCAGCAAACGCGCCCGCCGCAGCCGGCCGGAATCCGGGCCGCTGCGAAAGGTTTCGAACAAATCTGTTTTCAACTCAACGTTCCGATCCGCTATAGCCCCATCGCCCGATGAGCTTGCGTCGAATGGCCGACGCCAATGTCTGGCATTGGCCACCGGCCGGTCAGTAAGAACCGCGCGACATCCAGACGGCCGGGACGGTCTTGATGATGATGCGAACGTCCTCGAACAGCGACCAGTTCTCGACATAGTGACGGTCGAAGGCGACGCGGCTGTCATAGGACACATCGTTGCGGCCGCTGACCTGCCACAGGCCGGTCAGGCCCGGACGCGATTTCAGGTAGTAGACGGCGGATGTGCCATAGATCTCCAGCTCGTCGCGCACAACCGGACGCGGACCGACAAGGCTCATATCGCCCTGCAGGATGTTGATGATCTGCGGCAACTCATCGAGGCTGAGTTTCCTCAGCACCGCTCCAACGCGGGTGACGCGCGGGTCGTTCTTCAGCTTGCGGGTCGCGATCCATTCCGCGTTGGCGTCCGGGTTGGTGGCGAGATAGGCTGCCAGCACCTTGTCGCCGTCCGGAACCATGGTGCGGAACTTCAGGCACGGAAAAATCCGTCCGCCCCGCCCGATTCGCCTGTGGCCGTAGAAAATCGAGCCGCCGTCGGAAAACTTGACGAGCAGCGCTATCATGACAAATAGCGGGCTGAGGGCGATCAAGCCAATCAGTGAACCGGTGATATCGAAGCTGCGTTTGAGCAGGCCGCCGATCGGCGGCGGAAAATCGATGTCAGCCTGCGAAAAGCTCGCGGTGGCTGACTTGGCAACGTCCCTCATGCCGTAAACTCCATGCGTTGAACGAATGGTTCACCACACGATACCCAAAAAATGTTGCAGCGCAACACACAATTTACCACCCCGTTGAAATAGTCACGTCATGAAATGACTAAATAATAAGCTTGCCATGCACAAATTTCGGCATATTTAGCACATTTGTGACAATAAATGGGCACAGCCGAAAAAATAGAGGCCTTTGTGGGGCGGTTTTTAGGCGGACCTACCTATTTGCCAAGGCGAGGTACAAATCAGTGCTTCATCATGCCGTGATGCTTGGTCAAAACCGTATAAAATACTACTTAATATTGCCCATTTTACTAAAAGATATCGACGAGAGGATATCGGCCTAGCTCCCGTTGCGTGCATTGCAACATGGCAGAGTCGATCGCAAAAAGCTCGATCAAAAATAACCGAAGTTGCCCTTGCCGCCTATTGCTCGCCTTAATAGAATTGCAAATTATACCTGTCACGGTGAGGACAGGTGGAAAAGGCCGGAAGCAACCGGTCGAGAGTGGGCGACCTTAACAAGCCCACATGACAAGGGACGGTGCTCGGGTGGGGCAATCGCGATAATACCCGAGCCGGTTTATGGGCTGTTGGGTATGGCACTTCCAAAATTCATCCTCGGGATGATTTTCGCTCTGGCGATCGTCGTCGGCTGGTCCTGGCTGGGCGGTGCGTCGATAGGCACGATATTGGTGCGTGTCATCATCTGCGCCGTGACCATTCAGGCCGGCTATTTCGTGCTCATCTACACCATGATCGCCAGGAGCGCGCCGACGCCTGCCGACATAGCTCGTGACGCCGAGCGCAAACTGAACGCACCCGAGGTCGCCGAAAGCGAGAAGCTGGGCGGTGCCAGGCGCGGCCTGCATTGATGCAGACTGCTCAAACGTGGCCGGTTTGGCGGCAACGACATGCTTCGAGACAAAGGGACCAAAGCGCCGCGTGAATCCGTTTCGGCGCGACGCGTCCTGGCCGCCGGCTCACGCCACATCAGCGGGTTCGCTCTCCGACTGTTCCCCCGACAGCATCCTCGACAACCGGCTGCCGGTTTTTTCCTTCAGCCGCTGATATTGGCCGACCTCGACGATACGGCCGTTTTCCATCGCCACCACCCAGTCGGCGAAGGCGATCATCGACGGCCGGTGCGCGATGGTCAGGATCGTCATCGTACCGCGTAATCCGTCGATCGACCTGGCGATCAGCGACTGGTTCTGCCAGTCGAGCGCGCTGGTCGCCTCGTCGAGGATGAGCAGCGACGGCTTGCGCAGCAGCGCGCGCGCGAGCGCGATGCGCTGACGTTCGCCGCCCGAGAGCCGCACGCCGCGATCGCCGACCACCGTCTCGAGCCTGAGGTCGAGCCGTTCGACAAACTCGCCGGCGTGCGCCTGACGCAGCGCGGCCCACAGATCGCCATCGCTGGCCCTTGGCGCGGCGAGGCGCAGGTTCGCCGCGATCGTGTCGTGCAGGAGGAACACGTCCTGCGGCACATAGGCCACCTGGTCGCGCCAGCGACGGCGATTGCTGGCATCGATCTCGACGCCATCGACAAGCATCTTGCCGGTGGTGGGCTCCAGCAGGCCAAGCAGCATGTCGGCGATCGTGCTCTTGCCCGATCCGGACGGGCCGATCAGGGCGGTGACCTTGCCGGCCGGCAGGCCGAAGGTGATGCCGCTCACCACCGCCTTGTCGACAGTATCTCCGTAGGCGAAGGACACGCCGCGAATATTCAATCCCGTATTGAGGGAGAGTGTCCCGGCGTCTGCGAACTCGGTATGGCCGGGTTCGCGTTCGGCGTCGAAACGTGCCTGCAGGCTGCGCATTGCCGTAAAGGCGGGCAGGTTGATCAGCACTTGCTGGGCCTGCGTCTGCATGTCCATGAAGCGCGGCGCGATACGCATGAAGACCAGGAGCAGGACGACGATCTCGGCCAGCGACAGGTTGAAGCGGACCAAAGCCACATAGATGAACAGGCTCAGGCCCACGACGCTCGCCACCTGGAATACAGCAGTGCCGATGGTGCTGTTGCGCACATAGTCGATGTTGTCGGCCTTCATCCTCTCAAGCGTCGACCGCAGCTGCGCGAAATAGCTGTCCTCGACGTTCAGGCTCTTGGCCACCTTGATGCCGCCGAGAAATTCCGAGACCGTCCGGTACTGGTCCTGGCGATTGGCGGTCAGCACACGGCCGAAGGCAGTGGCCCGTGCCCGGAAGGGCCGCAGCGCCACGAACATCAGGATGCCGATGACCACGGCAAACAGCGTCATGACCGGCGAGATAAACACGGAAACCAGGAGATAGCCGGCCAGAAGAACGGCGATCTGCACCAGCATCAGCAGTGCGAAAGCCGCGCCCTGGACGCGGTCGATGTCGCCGGTCAGGGCATGATCGAGATCGGAACTGCGCATGCGTGTAAAAACGCCCCAGCGCGCCTTGCCGATGCTTTCGAACAGGTTCATGCGAACGCGATTGATGAAATCGAACAGCAATTTGGCCATGTAGACCGACTTGAAGCGATTGAACGCCGCCTGCGCCGCAACAAGCCCGACCAGCGCGCAAAGCACGGTCGTCAGTTGCAGCGTGCCATCAGGCACCAGCCAGCGCACGAAATCATCATTGGGCAGCCGAACAGCGAAATCCTGGTCGGCACGTCCGACCAGATGCAGCAGCGGGACGAGCAGCAGGATCGAAATGCCCTCGGTCAGGCTGCCGAGGATGAGGAAGAACAGCGCCGTCCACGTTCGCCGGCCGCCGATCCGGGCAATGGTGGCGCCGAAGGCGGCAATTTCTCGAAACAGCGACAGGCGAAGGATTGGGGGCTTCGACATGGTTGCGCTCACAACCGCCGGCTGCCAGCCGACAGATCCTTTTCGATCAGTTCCACGGCTTCGCCGATCCTGTCCAGGCCCGTCGGGACTTCCAGCCGGTACACGCCGATATGGTTGGCAATCCATGAACATTGCCGAAGATGCGCCGTCGCGAAGTCGCCGGGCAGGGCCGCGCGGCCGAAGCGCGTCACATAGGAGAATTTGATGATGGCCGGCAGGGCGGCAATGGCGGGCAAGGGCGTGATGTCAGCCCTTTCGCCGCGCTCGAGGATATAGATCCTGGTCGCCGGCACCTCGTCGCCCGAAAAGCTACCGTTCAGGCGATGCTGCATCTTGTCGATCGCCGCATGCACTTGCGGCCGCACTTCCGCTTCCCCAAGCGAGATCGCCGCCGCGGCGTCGGCCGCCAGCTTGATCTGCGGAAAGCCCGGAACGGTCATTGGCTCACTCGGATTGGCGAGGTCCAGCGCCACCACGTCATCGGTAAGCAGTCGATGCCCGGCCCGGATCATCGCACTTGCGGTCGTCGACTTGCCGGCTCCCTTGTCACCCATGAAGATGGCGCTCGTGCCGGCGGCGGCGATGGCACTGGCATGCAGGACAAGCAGGCCGCGCCGGTGCAAGAGCAGCGCCATGACCGGACCAAGCAGCGGAAACGCGAGCAGCGCGTCGTCGACGCCGGGCGCCGGTTCGATGTCGATACGGCTGGAATCGGTGATCAGGAACGCGCCCACGGCATGCCACGCCAGATATTGCCGGTCCGGCTCGAAGCGAAAGTCGGTCGCGGCTTCGGGCGAGGGCTTTGGCAGGTCGATCGCGCCGACGGCAATCACGACATCCGCCGCCCCCGGCGCCGCCGGCTGCAGTTCGGGCAACGTCACCTCCGACGCGATGGTCAGGCCGTAGGCCCGGTAGAAGCGGCGTTCTCGCATGGCCCGGCCATGCGAAAAGGCATCATCATTGCATAGAGCGAGCGGCTCGTTGCGCGGCATCATGCGGGGCTCCCGCCATGCTGGAACTGCCGCAGCCAGAGCGACAGCGAGGCCGAGCGCCAGACATACTGGACATCCAGGGGGGCTGCCTGATCGGGCTGGCGCAGCAGCCGCGCATAGGCGGCACTCACTTGCGGCAGATTGACGTAAGGCGCGATGCGGTTCGCATCCGAGACCAGCAGCTGTTCCAGGAGGTCGCGATGGTTGCGCAGCATGCCATTGACGAGATTGGCAGTGAAGTCGATCTTGTCGCGCCGCCACTGCACCGCCTCCGGCAATACGCCTTGCATGGCGCGGCGCAGCACATAGCGGCCAAAACCGTGGCTCAGCTTCTCCTCGCCCGGCAACGCCAGGCAGAACTCGACCAGCGGCTTGTCCCAGAAGGGGTAGCGCGGCTCGACCCCGAAATTGGCGGCGGCCTTGTCGAGAACCTCGAAAGCATGCGGGACATAGCCGTTCGACAGGATCCAGCGATGGCTCAAGGCATCGCTGGCCTGGACGCCGGGCGGCATGTAGCCGGCCCGGTGAAACCGGTCGACAAGCTCGGTGCGCTTGGCCAGGTCCGGATTGATCAGGTCGCGCCAGCTTCGTGCGCGCGACACTTGCGCGGGCTTGCGGATCTTGTTCAGGGCACGGTTGGCCATATGCCTCAGCCTGGCGATGCGCCAGGCCGGCCCGTAGAGGGTCAGGAACTGGAGATAAAGGCCAAGCGTGCTGTCGCCATAGGTGTTGGATGCGCTGCGGACCTCGCGCCACAGATCCATCCATCGGCCGCCATTCGCAAGCTCGTGCAGGTGGCCGTGGCCTTGTGAAACGACCTCGTCGCCACCATGGCCGTCCAGCAGCACCTTGATGCCCTTGGCGCCGGCAGTCCGGTAGATGCCGCGGGTGAGCGTCAGGCCCGGCGCCAGGAACGTTCCTTCCTGTTCTTCCAGCACGCGCTCGAATTCGGCGAATGGGGCATAGTTGCCAACCGGGATCAGCGTCGCGTCGACCTTCTGCTGGTCGAGAACGGCATCGATGAAGGGCCGCTCGTCCATCGGCGAGCCCTTCTCGAAAATCAGCGAGAAGGTTGGCAGCTTCGGCTTGCGCGCGGCGGCATTCTGCAGGCCGGCGACACAGGCGATAGACGAGGAATCGAGGCCGCCGCTCAGCATTGCCCCGACCGCCGAGGTCCCTCGCATGCGGTTGCGCACCGATTGCGAGAACAGATGGGCGAATTCCTCCGATGCATCCGACCGCAAGGGCCGCGCCGACGGCTCGATCTGCCAGTATCGGCGCAGCATCACTTGTTGCGCGGTGACGGTTAGGCTGTGGCGGGCCGGCAGGCTGAATATATCGCTGTAGGGGGTCGACTGCGGGTCGTCGGGAAGCCCGGCCAGGAAGCCGGAGATCTGGCGCTCGCTGACACGTGCGCGGATACCCTCGACGCCCAGGATCGGACCGATCTCCGACGCAAAGGCAAAACGCCGGTCCGCCGCGTGGTAGTAGAACGGCTTGACGCCAAAATGATCGCGCGCGCAAAACAGCGATTGCCGCTCGTCATCCCAGATGGCGAAGGCGAAATCGCCTTGCAGATGCTCCGGGCAGGCTTCGCCCCAGCGCAGATAGGCCCGCATCAGCACGATCGCGTCGGCTACCGACTGGTCGCGGATACCGAGCCTGGCCAGCAACTCGTCACGGTTGTCCAGCCGGCAATCGGCGGTGATGGCGAGCCGGCCCCCAGCCATCGTCAAAGGGCCCGGACCGACTTCATCCGATGTGTTGAGCCAGGCGTGGCCAAGGGCGATGCTGGTGTCCAGCCACCAAGAACTGCCGTCAGGACCACGATGGCGCATGCGCGCCAGCATTTGCTGAATGTCGGCCGCCGCGACCGCCGGTGCGTTTGCTCCGCGCAACAGGATTCCGGCGACGCCGCTCATCGGCTGCCGTGGTCGACGAGATGGGCGAAGCCGTCGATCGATCCGCCAAGCACGATATGGTTGTCGCTGACCAGCCAGGCATGTGCTTTCAACTGCTCGCCTGTGCCACGTTCGATGCCGATGCGTATCGTCGATTCATTGCCTTGGCGGGCGAGAATATACTGGCCGGAGAGCGCCTGGGTCAGGCACGTGGCGTAAGGGACGAAACGGGCCGCGGCGGCAACGCCCCAGGCGACACGCCGCAGTTCGCCCATTGAGGCGCACTGCCGCGCGTCGAGGCGCGTCACCAGGCTGCGTACACGATTGTAGGACAACAGCGTCAGCCCCAGCCGAACTGTCGCCACCACCAGCAGGCAATAGCCAAGGAAGATCATTTCCGAGCCACTCAGGGAGAAAATCCTGACCAGCCCGCGCCGGCTCCCCCCGCGCTTCGTCTGCTTGACGTTTGTTTCTCTCGCCGGTTCCTGCCGTAAAGCCGTGGCCCGCGAAGACAAGGCCCGCGAAGACAAGGCCCGCGAAACCAGGGCCCGTGAAACCAGGGACTTGTGCTGGACCGGCTTAGACAAGTGCCTCATGATGCCGTCTCGCAAGCCCATTATCGGCCAGGCCCTTCAGCAATGCGTCGACATCGGCCTGGCAGCGCGCCGGGTCGACATTGTAGCGCGCAAGCACGGCGCTGCGGATGTCGCCGATCGACCGGGGTTCCTGGATCAAATCCCAGATGAAGGCGCCGACGCCATTCAGGCTGTAGTAGACATTGGATTTGAGATTGAGCAGCGCCAAGCCATCTCCGAACTCGCAAGCCACGGCATCCTTGGTCGCGCACACGCTATCGTGGTCGCCCAGATCACGGTCGGATAGCTCCCCGTTCATCCCCAAACCTCGCTGACAAAACGCTGCGACATCTCCAGGTGGCGCAGGAGAAATCGGGAGGCTGGCCCCCCGACCCCTCTTACGTCTGCTTTTGAATCCAGAGTCCCAACATGTCACTCTGGAATCGGCTGTAAGTCTCAGGAGAACGTCAGGTCGCCAATCGGCGTATGCGCGGGGAACGATGCGTCGATCGCCGTGCTGCCGCCGCCGCCCTGGGTGATGGTCTCAATCGAACCATGGACCGTCAGGCTTGGCGTTTCATATTCATGCTTTTCAACATTCTGTTCCATTTTACTCTCCGATTTAGGACTGGAAACGGCCTGTCGAGTGCCGTCAGCACTTTTATGCTGCAATGCAATAGCTGCACGGCAGCATTTATGAGTCAAGACTGTTTTACTTTCTGTTAATCAATTACGGTTGCTGGCGTCGTCACATGAGCGGCATGCCTAAAACTTGTCATTTTTTAGCCGATTCCTTGTGCACGACGATCGCGCCTGTGCTGATTCTTTAAGCATTTGATTTTGCTTGCATAAGCCGTTTGCGTTGTGCCTATATTTAGGCCTCTCTAATGAAAAGAATTTCCATTTGAGAAATCGTCCGGAGATTGCCTAAGCCGACGTGGCAAGAGACATTTCAACCGCGGTTTTCACTGCTTTCCGATGCCACCTCGATAGACGCTTTGGTGGCAAAAATTCGCACTGCAGAAGGAAAGGCTTTACGGCATCGAGGTTTTTGGTGATGCTTGCTTCGCACTTGCAGCATAAGTGTCGGCGCGAAACGCTTTCTTGGGAGACTGTGCGCTAAATGGCCTTGCCGGATGGCTCATACGAACGATTGCGCGCCGCCGGCTGTGCCGGCGAGGTGGCCTATGTGCAGGCTTGCCTGCGATTGTTTTTCGCCGGCCCGGGCGCGGGCGACGTTTCGATGCGCCATCTAGACGGTGAAAAAATTGCCGAGATTGCCAGGCTGAACAAGGTCGCCGTCTTTGTCCTCAAGGCGCTTTCGCGCGCACCCGCGCTTCAGAGGCCAACTAAGCTTTTCCGATGGCTCGACACCTACCGCAGGAAAACGGTTTCGATGAACGCGTCCTGCATCATGGATTCGATGGCGATCCAGGACGTGCTGCGCGCCAGCGAGATCGATTTCGTTTTTCTGAAGGGTCCGTTCCAGCAGCAACTTCTCTACGACGACCATTTTATGAAGCCCTCGGGCGATGTCGACATCCTGGTTTCGCCGCTCGGATTTTTCAGGGCGCGTGATGCGCTTCGCAAGATCGGCTATGAGGTATCAGGCAAGTCGAGCTCCGTCTGGTGGGTCCGCTTCCTCGGCGAACAGCACATGACCCGGGACGACGGGCCGAGGTCGTCCACCGTCGATCTCCACTACCGCCTCCAGCAGCCCGGCTCGCCAAGCCCGCGCGACGCGGACGGGTTCCTGCGGCGCAAGCGACAGGTCGAAATCGCCGGTGCGACGGTGCCGTTCACCTCGGTGGCCGATACATTGCTTTTGTCCTGCATCAGCGTCGCCAAGGCACTTTTCAACCGGGAACCCTGCGCCGGATACGTCTGTGATATCGGCGCCAGCGCCGGCCGCCTCGACGAGGCGGATCAGCAGCGTTTGCTCGATGCCGCTACCGCGCAAGGTCTGGACGACACGCTGCTGCTTGGCCTGCGCGCCGCCGACGTGCTGCTCGGCGGTGCCAGCACGCTGCTGTCGCAGCGCGCGACCAGGATCCTGCCGCGCATCGGCAATGAGGATCTGCTCAGCATGGTCATCGCGCCGTGGCTGCCGTCGCTGCGGTGGCCGCAGCGGCGAACGGTGCTTTGGGAACTGTGCGGCCGCGCGCCGGTCCGCTATCTGGCCGAAGCAGGCTGGGCGGCGTCCGCCGATATCAGCCGCCGCATCTTCGAGCGGCCGGCGAGTCGCTGAAGGTAAATTGGATGCTGATGGCAATTCTGTAGTGCATCGAACGAGTACGGGGCGAGGGCAAATCGATATTACCTGTACGAGAGGCAAATCCATGTCGATGACGAAATCCGAGGTCTGCGTGATCATCGCGGCAAAAAACGCCGCAGCGACAATCGCCGTCGCCATCGCATCCGCATTGCGCGAACCGGAAGTGGCGGAGGTCGTGGTCGTCGACGATGCTTCCACCGACGACACCGCCGGTGTCGCACGATCCGCCGATGATGGCAGCGGGCGGCTCTCCGTGATGCGCCTCGATGTCAATCGCGGCCCCTCCTTTGCCCGCAACGCAGCCATCGCCGGCTCGAAATCGCCGTTCATCAGCATTCTTGATGCCGACGATTTCTTCCTCGAAGGCCGGTTTCGCAACTTGTTTGCCGGCGCCGATTGGGATTTCGCCGCCGACAACATCATGCTGATCAGGGATGATGCGACAGGCGACGCGACGAAAATCGTCGCGCCGCAATTTGCCGCCGATCCGGAATTCCTCGATTTCGAGCGTTTCGTCGAAGGCAACATCTCCAGACGCCGCGTGCAGAGGGGCGAACTGGGCTTTTTGAAGCCGGTGATCAGCCGTGCCTTCCTCGACCGCCATGGGTTGAGCTACGACGAGAGCCTGCGGCTGGGCGAGGACTATGAACTCTACGCCCGCGCGGTCGCATGCGGGGCGCGGTTCAAGGTCATTCGCTCCTGCGGCTACGGCGCCATCGTCCGCGCCGATTCCCTGAGCGGCCGCCACAAGACCCAGGACTTGAAGCGTTTGGCCGATGCGGATCTGGCGCTGCTGGCGATCGACAGCCTGCCGGAAGGCTCGAAGGCGGTGCTGCGGCGGCATGAACGGCACGTGCGCGACAAATATCGGCTGCGTAATTTCCTTGACGTCAAGGCCGAGCGGGGGCTGGGCTCGGCTGCGGCTTACGCCTTCGCCAGCTTGTCCAACCTCGTCCCCATCGTCCAGGGCGTGGCTTCCGACAAGCTCGAGGCGCTGTTTCGTCGTGTCGGCCTTGTGTCCAGCCAAAAGCCTGTGCCGCCGCTGCGCTTTCTGATGGCCGGAACCAGCACGGGCAAGGAACGCTGAGAGTGGTCCCGATGCAGCGATTTGTCCACTCGCGGCATGTCATCACGCAAACCATTTCGGCCGGATTTATGAGTTTACGAATTGGGTGGTTGCCTCGCGGCTCCGACGATGGCAGTCTATGTTGCGGTGCAGCATAGTGGACGACCAGCCGAACTTGGCCCCCGATCGGATTGGTCTGATGTCTCTCCCTCAAAAGGAGCACGACAACGCAACACGAGTTTTTGAGCCCCGGCTGCGGGGATCGGCCAGAAGCCCGGCCCACAAGCCGGCGATGACGGGAACCTGAGTTCATGGCCTCGATATTCGGTTTCAGATCAAGGGATCCGGCCCGCGACCGTCAGGCCGATGTTTCACGTCTTGATCGTCTGGCAAAGCTGTTCGAGCAGATTGCGGCCGAGATCGAGGCCGAGAGAACCGGGCTTGAGAATCGCTACCGGACGACGTCGACCAACGCCGCCTTTCTGGTCGAAGCGATGGAAAACGGCTCTGCTTCCGACAAGCGGTCTTCGGAAGTCAGCGCCCTGACACAGTCGATCCTGAATTGCGAGCGCCGCATCGCGGCGCTGTCGCGCCAGGACGGCATGATGAAAGAGCTCCGTCATTCGCTGGATATGGTCTTTGACGAGGATGCCTCCTCGGCCGCCGCGGCGGAATTCGCCTGGCCGGCAGGCGCCGGCAGAGGTTGAACGTGAAGGCTCGGAACTGTTGCAACAGATTTGATGCAAGGCGGGAAGCAGAAGCAATCGAGAGGGTCACAAGGAGGTCAAGGTTGGCTCGTGCAGGAGCGGTTCGAACGTCGACTTTGGGTTGGGGACACACAGCGCAAAGGTGAGTTTGGTATGAATTGGAATCCGAAACCTACGACGGCAATTGACGCACCGCCTCTCGCATATCGGACCGGACAAGCCGCCCGGCGGCTGGGGTCGCTCGGTGCGTTGCTGCTGGCTGCTCTTGGCGGTTTCCTGGCAACCCCTTCCCATGCCCAGGACATTCCGACATCGCCGTCCTTTGTCGATGATTTCAAAAGCTTCGACCGCACGCGCTGGTATGTTTCCGACGGCTGGAACAACGGCAGCCATCAGAATTGCACCTGGTCGAAAAATATGGTCGAACTGTCGAATGGTGTGCTGTCGCTCGGCTTCGAAAAGCAGACGCTGAAGGATCGCGACTACGTCTGCGGCGAGATCCAGACCAAGCAGCGCTTCGGCTATGGCACCTATGAGGCACGGCTGAAGACCGATACCGGCTCCGGCCTCAACGCCGCGTTCTTCACCTATATCGGTCCAAGCGACAAGCAGCCCTGGGACGAGATCGACTTCGAGGTCCTGACCAAGGACACCTCCAAGGTGCAGGTCAACGCCTATATCGCGGGCAAGGGCAAGAACGAGAAACTGGTCGACGTACCGGGCGGCACGGAGAAGGCCTTCAACGACTACGCCTTCGTCTGGCAGAAGGACAGCTTGCGATGGTACGTCAACGGCCAACTGGTGAACACGATTACCGACCCGGCGAAGCTGCCCAGCCATGCACAGAAGATATTCTTCAGCTTTTGGGGCAGCGATACGATGAAGGGCTGGATGGGAGCGTTCGCGGATCCGGGCCGCAAGCTTTCCCTGCAGGTCGAGCGGGTCGCCTTCACGGCGCTCGGCGAACCCTGTCAATTTCCGGAATCGCTGGCATGCAGTGTAAAGTAGTTGGGAAAGTCGATTTGAACCGGCGGGGCCGAAAACGGTCCGCTGCCTTGCATGGGAATGAAACCGAATGAATTTGACGGTGTTTGGAATTGGCTATGTCGGCCTCGTGCAGGCGGCGGTGCTTGCCGAAGTCGGGCACCAGGTGGTGTGCGTCGACATCGACGCCGCCAAGGTCGAGCGGCTCAACCAGGGCCTGGTTCCCATTTTCGAACCCGGTTTGGAAAACCTCGTTAAGGAGAACCATGCCGCCGGCCGCATCAAGTTCACAACGGATGCCGCCGCCGCTGTCAGGCACGGCGAGATCCAGATGATCGCGGTCGGCACGCCGCCGGGCGAGGACGGCTCGGCCGACCTCAAATATGTGCTGGCAGTCGCCGAGACCATCGGCCGCGAAATGGACAAACCCAAGATCGTCGTCGGCAAGTCGACGGTGCCGGTCGGCACCTGCGAAAAGGTGAAGGCCAGGATCGCCGACACGCTGAAGAAAAGAGGCCGCGAGGACCTGGCTTTCGATGTCGCTTCAAATCCGGAATTCCTCAAGGAAGGGTCCGCGGTCGCCGACTGCATGAAGCCGGACCGCATCATCGTCGGCACCGACAGCGAGGACACCGAGGCTGTGATGCGCGAACTCTACGCGCCGTTCAATCGCAACCACGAGAAGATGATCGTGATGGACGTGCGCAGCGCAGAATTCACCAAATATGCCGCCAACTGCATGCTGGCGACCAAGATCAGCTTCATGAACGAGATGGCCAATCTGGCCGAACAACTCGGCGCCGACATCGAGGAGGTCCGCAAGGGCATCGGCAGCGATCCGCGCATCGGCTACCATTTCATCTATCCGGGCCTCGGCTATGGCGGCTCGTGCTTCCCGAAGGATGTGCGGGCGCTGATCAAGACCGCCGAAGGCGTCAAGTTCGACGCCAAGCTGCTGCGCGCCGTTGAGGAGCGCAACAACGCACAGAAATCGGTTCTCTTCGACAAGGTGGACCGCTATTTCAAGGGCAACCTCAAAGGCAGGACCTTTGCGCTCTGGGGTCTGGCCTTCAAGCCCAACACCGACGACATGCGTGAGGCGCCGGCGCGCGTCCTGATGGAGGCGCTCTGGAAGGCCGGCGCCAATGTGCAGGCCTATGATCCCGAGGCGATGCAGGAATGCCAGGCCATCTACGGGCTGCGCGACGACCTGCTTCTGTGCGGCACCAAGGAGGCGGCGCTGCGCGGCGCCGATGCGCTGCTGATCGCCACAGAATGGAAGAGCTTTCGCGCGCCGTCCTTCGACGCGGTGAAGGACGCGCTGACCACGCCGGTCATCTTCGACGGCCGCAACCTCTATGACCCCAAGGTCATCGCCCGCCATGGCATCGAATATCACTCGATCGGCAGAATGGCGGCATGAGACCGGGCCCTGGCAGACGGATGCAAGACTGGTCCGCACACGGCCTGCGGACGCTGGGGCTGAGCGCGTATTTCTGTGTGGAGTTGTAGCTGATGGTGCTGGACGTAAAGCCGGAGCAAATCACCAAGGATCATTTCGATCTCGTCGCGATCGGTTCCGGCTTCGGTTCGGCCTTCTTCCTGCATGAGTTCGCCAGGCGCCGAAAGGCGCGCATTCTGGTGCTGGAGTGGGGACGCCACAACACCCATGAATGGCAGCTCGAACAGAACGTCAACACCGACATCGAAGACGAGACGACCTACAAGACCAATTCCGACAAGCCGTGGAACTACACGATCGGACTGGGTGGCGGGACGAATTGCTGGTTCGCGCAGACGCCAAGATTTCATCCCAATGATTTCCGGCTGAAAAGCACCTACGGCATCGGTAATGACTGGCCGATCAGTTATGACGACGTCGAGCCGTTCTACTGCGACGCGGAAGACATCATGTCGATCTCCGGCGACCCCGACATGGCGGCGATGCTGCCCCGCTCGAAGCCGTTTCCGCAACCGCCGCATCGCATGTCGACACCGGACAGGATGATGAAGGCGGCGCAGCCCGACCAGCACTTCGTCATGCCAACCGCGCGGGCTCGCGTGCCGACCGCGCAGCGCAGCTCGTGCTGTGCCAATCTGCGTTGCTGGCTGTGCCCGGTCGACGCCAAATTCACCGTCAACAACGGGTTGATGCACGTCTTCGAGCATCCCGACATCTCGGTCTGCCTCGGTGCGGAAGTGCGCCGGCTCGATCACGTCGGCGGTGCTGTCCGTTCGGTCACGTTCAGCCATGACGGCAAGGAATACCAGGTCAGCGGCGATCTCTTCATTCTCGGCGCCAATGCCATCCAGAGTGCGGCGATCATGCTGCGATCCGGCCTGGGCGGCGAATTTGTCGGCAGCGGCCTGCATGAATCCTACGGCTGGAATTTCGAGGTCTATCTCGACGGTGTCGACAATTTCGACGGCAGCACCATCACAACCGGCCTGAATTTCGGCCTCTATGATGGTCCTCACCGATCGGAGCATGCGGCGGCACTGGTCTATTTCGAGAACCGCTGGCAGCACGGAATGCGTGCCGAAAAGGGGCGGCTACGCCAGGCGCTGCCGTTGGTCGTGGTCACCGAGAACCTGCTCGACCCCGAGAACTACGTCACGCTTGACGCGGATGACAATGCCTTCGTCAGCTTCAAGGCGCCATCGGACTACGCGGTGAAGGGCATGGCGCGCGCTCTGGAGAAATTGCCTGACCTTCTGGCGCCGCTGCCGGTCGAAAAGCTCTTCGACCGCGGCATTCGGCCGACCGAATCGCACGTCCAGGGCACGCTGAGGATGGGCACCGGCCCGGCCGATTCTGTGGTCGACAGCGGCATGATCCACCATCAGCTCAGAAACCTGGTCGTCGTCGGCACCAGCACCTATCCGAGCTGCTCCTGCGCCAACCCGAGCCTGACCGCGGCAGCGCTGTCCTTGCGGGCGGCGAGCCGGATCGCGTGAAAGGAGGTATCGCATGATCGAGATTTCCAGACGCTCGGCCCTGGCCGTCTTGGCTGGCGGAGTGGTTTCGACGGGGGTCGCCTACGCCACCGTTTCCTCCTTCTCGGACGAGGATCTGGTGCGCGTCACGCTGGAAAAATACCTTGGCAAGTTGAACATCCGCATCGAGCATCTGCAGCAGTTCGTGCTGGCGTTCCGCGACAGGAATCCATGGAACTTCCCAAGCGAAAAACTGAGTGACGCCGTCACCCTGGTGGAGGAGCTCAAACTGGGCGCCGCGCGTCGCTTGCTGCCCCGGCGGAAGCGGGAAGATCTGCTGCATTTCGACCGCTGGGTCGTCGCCGAATTCCATATGCTGACGGACTACGCCTGGCGCAGTTCGCCCAACGACCCGATCCGGTTTACCGGCTGGCAATCCTGTACCAATCCCTTCGCCAATCTGGAGCCGCCGAAACTTGCCTGACGTCGAAAGCGAGGCGGCGGCCTTTGCCTGTTGTCTCCGAGCAAGGAATACGAGATGCGACAAGGAGCCCGATCATGAAAGTTCTCTTTGCAGGCGGCAACGGCTACCCGCCCGAGTTCAGTGGCGGCGTTCAGTCGAGCACGCATCATCTGGCCGAACAGTTGATCGAGCACGGTCATGAAGCCGCTGTGCTCGCCGCCCTGTTCGGTGACGGTGTCTTCGGCTTCAAGGCGCGCGCCAAGATGAAGCTGTTGCGGCAGCCGGCGGTTGTCGACAGCTATCCCGGCTATCCGGTGGTGCGGGCCTGGTTTCCCTGGGAAGCGGCGGGTTATGCCGTCGACAGGCTGAAGCCCGATGTCGCCGTGGTCCAGTGTCACAAATCGGTTCCGATCGGCAAGGCGCTGCAGGCGGAGGGCGTGCCTCTGGTCGTTTATCTCCGCAATGTCGAGTTCCATGAACTGGGCGGCGATCTGCGCGAATTGCATTCGGCGCTCTACATTGCCAATTCGGATTTCACCGCGCGAACCTACAAAAAAGAATTCGGCATCGAGGCAGCAGTGATCCCGCCAACCATCAACCCGGCGCATTACTCGACGCCGACGACGGGCCAGTTCGTCACGCTGATCAACCCCTATGAGGAAAAGGGATTTGAGCTCGCGGTGCGGATTGCCGGCGCCTGCCGCGAAATTCCATTCCTGTTCGTCGAAAGCTGGAAGCTCGACGACGATCACCGGGCGCGGATCGAACAGACGATCGCTCCCTTGGGCAATGTCGTCCTGGAGAGCCGCACCAGCGACATGAAGACGGTCTATGGCCGCACGAAGATCCTGCTTGCTCCCAGCAAGTGGGAAGAGGCGTGGGGCCGCGTCGCTTCGGAGGCCCATTGCAGCGGAATCCCCGTTATCGGTTCGCGGCGCGGCGGTCTGCCCGAGGCTGTCGGCTCCGGTGGCGTGGTGCTGGATTACGATGCTCCGCTGGCCGATTGGGTCGCGGCCGTCAGGCGGCTGTGGAGCGACAACCAGGAATATGACCGGCTTTCCAGTCTCGCTCGCAGCTTCGCCGGGCGCCCGGAACTCGATCCCGATCGCCAGTTCATCACCTTCTTCTCGATACTGGACAGGGCCATGCAGCAGCGCGCGCGACAGGCGGCCTGACGACGCCGCCTGAGCAGGTCAGGCTGGACGCTTGACCCGGCTTTTCAGCGTCTCGTAGCCGCGGGCGCCAAGCAGTGCGCGGGCAATGGTCTTGGCGGCGCTCTTGCGGCCCTCTTGCGACTTGATCTGCCGCAGCCTTGCCGGCAGGTTGCGGGCCGCCTGGCCAAGTGCCGGCAGCGACAGCGCGTCGGGGAAGCTGACCATATGCGTTTCGACGCACAGCACCGGCTTGCCTGACAGTTCGGTGATCTTCAGCGCCTGTTCGTGCTCGCTCTCGATGAACAGGATGGCATCGGACTTGCGGTAGAAATCGGCCTTGAAACTGCCATGCGCGCCGAGTCGTTGCCGTTCCGCCTTGCTCGGCAGATCGAGCATGATCAGCTGGTCGTATTTGATTTCATGCTTGGCGAGCCATGCCTCGGTGAGCGCGCGGTATTTCTCCAGCCGGCTGGTGACCAGCCAGCCGATCCTGTGGGTCGCGACATGGAGCGGCCGCGCTTCGCTGAGGAATTTCTCATAGGCCGGGCCGTCGTCGTTTTCCGCCTCTGTCGGGTCGAGGCACAGCACGCCGTCAATGTCGACGCAGCATTGCGCCAGGAATTTGTGATGCATGAAGTTCCACTGGAACATGCGCGGATGCGGCACGACCTCGAAGACGAGGTCGGTTTCCTGGTGCAGGGGCTCAAGGCCGAACACGGCGGCAAAGGTGAAGTCCGCCTCGATGCCCGCAGCCTGGATGCGGGCGCGTGCGTCGCGCATGGCATTGCCGCCGGCGACGCTGTCGTCGATCACCAGCACCTTGCGCATCTCGGAAACCTTGCGGTCGAGAGCGGCCCGGCGCTTGGTGACGCCTGATGTGTAGATTCGCCCAGCCAGGAAGCTGTCGAGATCGGTCATCGGAATGTTCGCCGCAAGGCTGACCAGCGTCGCTGCCAAAACGCCGCTTCTCGGCACACCGACGACCAGGTCGATGTCGCGCGGCAGCCGGTGCAGGCCCCTGACGATGGCGTCGTTCATATCGGAGATCGATCGGTAGTGCATGGTTCAGACCTGGTCCTGGAGGAGATGTCCGTAGCAGTCGAAGACGCCCAAATTATTGCGCTTCGCGCGGCGCTGCCGCAGGCAGCCTTGCCGGCAGCATCTTGAGCGCCTCGCGCAAGGCTTCGCGGCCGGAGGCGAATGCCAGTGCGATGATGATCGTGATGAGGTAGGCGAACACGGCGCTGCTGGCCAGGGCGACGACATGCTGCTGCGGCAGCGCTGGCTTGACGAACCAGATCGCGGCCAGCGCCAGATGGGCGCCAAGCACGAACGGCGTTGCCGCGCGCAGCACATGATGCGCCTGCAGCGGTCCGCTCTTGCCGACATAGAGCCATAGGAAAGGCGTCCGCAGATATTCGCTGATCGCATAGGCGATCGCCACGCCCAGCGCGCCATAGGGCAGGCCGAGCATGAAAGCCAGCACCGACGTTACGGCCGTTATGATGCCCCAGCGCATGAAATCGCCGGAGCGGCCCTGGCTGACGAAAAGCCACCCCGCCGGATTGTTGAGCGGCTGCAGCAGCCCGGCAAAGCCGAGCGCCAGGAAAATCGAGGCGCTTGCGCGCCATTGCTCGCCGAGCACGAAGGGGATCAGCACATCCGACATCGCGGTGGCGAAGGCGACACCGGGAAGCGCCACCAGCAGGATCAGCGGCATGACGCGCAGATAGGCGCTGCGGTAGCGATCCGGCTCGTCCTTCAGCCTGGAAAGTGCTGGAACCATCACCTTCGACAAGGGATTGGTGATCTGGCTCAGCGGAAACAGAAGCAGCTTGTAGGCGCGGTCATAGAGGCCGAGCTGCGCCTCGCCCCAATATTTGCCGATCAGCACGTTGTCGAGGTTGCGGGCAAAGAAATTGGCGAAGTTGAAGCCGGTGATGCCGGCGCCGAAATTGATCAGCTCGCCGATGCCGGCGACCTTGCGCGGCAGGCCCGGACGCCAGCGCGAACTCGCCCAGTAGCAGAGCGTCGGCAGCACGGCACCGGTCAGCGTGCCGGCAAACAGGGCCCAATAGGAGCGATCGATGAAGGTCCAGGCGATCGACACGGCAAGCCCGGCGATGGCGCTGGCGACGTCGATGACGGCCAGCCGGCCGAACTGCATACGGCGCGTCAAGAGCGCCAGATGCTGGGCGCCAAGCCCATAGGCCATGATCTGCAGCCCGAACGCAGCCACCAGACCTGTCACGCGCGGCTCGCCATAGAAGGCAGCAACCAGCGGCGCCGCACCCGCAAGCACGCAAGCCAGGATCGCGCTGACGGCGACATTGATCCAGAAGAGGTAGTTCACCTCCTCATGCCGGATGCCTGATTTCTGGATCGTTGCCTGGGTCAGGCCGAAATCCTGGAACAGTGCGATAAAGGCAAGCACCGGCGCGCACATCGCCACGACACCGAAATCCTGTGGCGACAACAACCGGGACAGGACGATAACCGACAGAATCTGTGTCGCGACCCGCACCGATTGCGCCATGGCCGTGACGACCGCGCCGCGCCCAACCGATTTGCGCAAGGAGCCTTCTGGCGGATCGAATGCATTGGCTTCCAAATTCAGGATTCCTGATTTTTTACGTGGATTTTCGAGCCCGAAAATCCACGACCGCCGCCGACCACAAACTACGGCAATAATTTTGCAGTGCAACAGAAAACGTCGATTGGTGCAGCAAAAATGTTGCGATGCAGCAAGAGCTGTACTAGCATTCCCTCGGGTGGGCCAACAGCGGTCGAGTTTTTATGCTGCATGTCTTGTACCTAGTGCACGACGTTTCCGACCCGGCGGTGCGCCGGCGGATCACGATGCTCAGGGCAGGTGGGGCCCAGGTCACCTTGGCCGGATTCCGTCGCACCGCGAATCCGATTGCGGATATCGAGGGACTGCGCCCGATCGACCTCGGCGGGACGCGTGACGGGCGATTCGGCCAACGCCTCGCGGCCGTAGCCAAAGCAGCCGTTTCGATAGGCTCGAAGCTGGGCGGCATGCCAAAGCCGGATGTCATCGTCGCGCGCAACCTGGAAATGCTGGCGCTTGCCCGCCGCGCCAGGTCAGCCTTCGGTGCATCGGTTCCGATCGTATACGAGTGCCTCGACATTCATCGGCTTGTGCTGCGCAACGATGTCCTGGGCAAGGCGCTGCGTGCCACCGAACGATTTCTGGCCAGGGATGTGAAGCTGCTGGTGACCAGTTCGCCTGCCTTCATCGCCAATTATTTCAAGCCGTTCGGCCAGGTCGCGGCACCCATTGAGCTGGTCGAAAACAAATATTTCGAGGCCGCGACGATTGTGCCCGGCGCTCCGGAGGCTGAATTGAGCCCGGTCGGCCCGCCATGGCGGATCGGCTGGTTCGGCGCGCTGCGCTGCCGCCGCTCGCTCGAGCTGCTGGCTGATTTCTCCCGCCGCACGGAGGGCCGCTTCGAGATCGTGCTGCGCGGCCGTCCGGCTTTGTCGGAATTCCCTGACTTTCACGGCTTTGTCGAGGCCGAGCCATGGCTGTCGTTTCTCGGGCCCTACCGCAATCCGGAAGACATGGCGGCGATCTACAACGATGTCCATTTTTCCTGGGCGATCGATTTCTTCGAAGCGGGGCAGAACTCCGAATGGCTTCTGCCCAACCGGCTCTATGAGGGTTGTCGTTTCGGCGCGGTGCCGATCTCGATGGGCAATACCGAGACCGGGCGGTTCCTCAAGCAGCAGGATATCGGCGTGCTGTTGCCGCAGGCGTCGCCCGAAGCGCTCGAAGCCGCGCTAGGCAAGATGGAGGAGCATCGCTTCGCCAGGCTGAAGGGGCGTGTTCTGGCGCGCAACCCGAGAACCTGGAGCTACGATCGCAGCGATTGCCGTGCGCTTGTCGAGCGGCTGCGCAGCCTGACGGCCGTGCCCGGTTCGTTTGCCGCCGAGGCATTGGCTTAGGATGGCCGGGAATGGACAGGGGCAAGATGGACAGAGG
>NZ_RZQE01000500.1:0-4167 GCF_004022955.1 Mesorhizobium sp. M7A.F.Ca.US.002.01.1.1
GCCCGGCAGGAAGCTCATGCGTGGGGAACCGAGAAAGCCCGCGACGAAGATCGAGGCGGGGCGCTCGAACAGTTCGAGTGGCGCGCCCTGCTGCTCGATCAACCCGTCGCGCATCAGCACGATGCGGTCAGCCAGTGTCATCGCCTCGATCTGGTCATGGGTGACGTAGATCATCGTCGTGGCGATGTCCTGGTGAAGGCGCTTGATCTCGCCGCGCATTTCGTCGCGAAGCTGGGCATCCAGATTGGACAGCGGCTCGTCGAACAGAAAGATGCGGGGGTTGCGGACTATGGCGCGGCCGATGGCGACGCGCTGACGCTGCCCACCGGATAACTGGCGTGGAAATCGCCCGAGCAAGGGGATGATGCCGAGCATACGCGCAGCCTCGGCAACGCGCGCCTCTACCTCGGGCTTCGGCATCTTGCGCGCCTTGAGACCGAAGCCGATGTTCTTCGCCACGCTCATATGTGGATAGAGCGCATAGTCTTGAAACACCATCGCCACGTCACGATCGCGCGGCCGCAAGTCATTGACCACCTCGCCGCCAATCTCGATCGTGCCTTGCGAACTCTCCTCCAGTCCTGCAATCGTCCTCAAAAGGGTACTCTTGCCGCATCCGGACGGGCCGACCAGAACGGTGAACTCACCGTCGCGAATGTGGAGGTCAATGCCGCGCACCGCATGGAAGGCGCCGTAGCGCTTGTGCAAGCCGGTGATCCTGACTTCAGCCATGCCTGCCTCTTTCTATCCGCGAACGGCGCCGAGCGTCAGCCCGCGCACGAGATGTCGTTGAGCAAGGACTCCCAGAGCGATGGATGGCACGAGGGAAACAATGGCCAGGGCCGCCGCTTCACCATATTGCGCGCCCTGGAAGCCGATGAAGGAGCGGAATACGGTTGGCAGCGTGAACGCAGTTCGACTGGTCAAAATGAGCGCGAAGAAGAACTCCGTCCAGCAAGCGATGAAAGCGAAGACGGCCGCCGCGACGATGCCCGGGGCGGCAAGCGGCACGGCAACACGCCAGAACGCCTCCCAACGCGTGCAGCCATCGACCAGGGCCGCCTCCTCCATCGACTTCGGCATGCCGCGGAAATACGCGAACATCATCCACACCGACACCGGCAGCGTGAAGACCGTGTAGGCGATGATCAGGCCAATATGGGTGTCGTACAGCCCGACGCCACGATAGATAAGGAATACCGGCAGGACGATGCCGATCGGTGGCAGGAAGCGCTGTGACAGCACCCAGAAAGACAGGTGCTGGCCGCCCGTGTTGTAGCGCGCCAGACTATAAGCCATCAGCGTGCCCAACAACGCTGAAAGCACGGTGGCCGACAGCGAAATGATCAGACTGTTGATGAGCCCGTCGAGGCCGCGATAAGCGAACAGCGCAGCTTTGTAGTGTACAAGGGTCGGCTCGGCAGGGAACCAGACGGGCGGCACGGTGAGGTAGTCGTCGCTCGGCTTGATCGAGGTGTTGAACATCCAGTAGAGGGGCCACAGCACGAACACGAGGAAGAAGCCGAGCAGCAGCATGCGACCGATCGGCACCGACCGGCGTTTCCTGCGGCGGGCGGGCGCGACGGCGGCCATCAGACCGGCTCCACCTTCAAGAGCCGCCGCACCAGCAGCGTCACTACCAGCGCGGTGAAAATCAGGAATAGCCAGCTTCCGGCCGTCGCCTGCGACAGATGAAACTGGGTGAAGCCGACCGTGTAGAGATAGTAGGAAGCCGTGTAGGTTTGCGTACCCGGGCCGCCGCCGGTCATGATAAAAATGGTATCGAACATTCGGATGGCGTCAAGCAGGCGGAAGGTCAACGCCAGCAGCATCATAGACCCGAGATGCGGCAGCGTGATCGCCCAGAAGGCCTGCCAGGCATTGACGCCGTCGAGTTCCGCCGCCTCGTAGAGGTTCGGAGGGATTGCGGTAAGCCCGGCGAGCAGGACGACAAACATGAACGGAGTCCACTGCCAGACATCAGCGATGATCAGCGAGACATAAAGCCATGGGCGCTCGGTCATCCAGCCGATCGTCACCTCCTGCCCCAACAGTTGCGTCAGGATGTAGTTGGTTGGCCCGAAAGGCCGCTGAAGCAGCAGCGTCCACGCTTGGCCGACTATCACCGGGCTGATGAAAAGCGGCACGATCAGGATCGACATGACGACACCGCGCCCCGGAAAGCTGCGCACCATGGTGAGCGCCACCAGAAGGCCCAGCACGAATTCGATGGCGACGCTGATGCTCGACAGGCAGGCCGTCAGCAAGAGCGACCACCGTGCCACGGGATCGAACACCACCCGCTCGAAGTTTTTCAAGCCGACAAAGGCGTGGCCCGGCACCTGGAAGTCGTAGTTGATGAAGGACACGACCAGTGAGAACAGCAGCGGATAGATCGACAGCGCCAGTATCAACAGCACCGCGGGCGCGACAAGAAGCCATTTGAAGTGGCGGTCCGCCCACTGTGCGAGGGTCGAAAGCCGAGGCGGGGCGCCGGTGGTCGTCATGCGACTGATCGTGGTGGTGTGCGGCATCGATTTATTCCAAAGATCGCCACGCGGTTGAGCCAGGGTGTTGCGAGCGAAGCGCCCGCAACACCGGTCTGGTGCTAGAAGCCCGGCTCCCCTCCAGGCGAGTCTCAGAGGGTGACTGCCATGCCAAGCTTCTGCACTGTGTTGTCAGCGGTGGCGCCGGGCAGTTTCAGGAACTCGGTGTAGAATGCCTTTTGCGACTCCATCCCGAGCCGATCGGTCGTCTCGTTCCACTCGGCGGCCGCCGTTTCCAGCGATGCTTTCGGATCCGCACCAGCCCACACTGCGGTGCACATGCGGTCGATGCTCAAGAAATAGTCCTGCGCACCTGGCATGATCGGGTCGAGCAGGCCGACATTCGCCGAGTTGTTGAGGTTGGCCAGGTACTCCTTGGCGCTCGGGAACAGTGCTCCATAGAGCTCCGACTTGAAATGCGAAATGCGGTATGGGTCGCGCAGCGCATAGGGCAACATGCAGCGCGCCAGTGAGACGGGAGGCGAGCAGGCCCACTGCATGAACAGATACGCCGCCTCCGGATTGGGCGAATCCGCCGACAGCGCCTTGTTGTAGCCGGTGGCATGTTCCGGATTGCCCGGCACGACGGCATAGCCAACCTTGCCAGCGATCTGCGACTGGGGAATGAAGTTGATCGCCGTGGCGGATTGCGAATAGTTCGCCGCCATCCGGCCGCTTGGAGGCCAGGAATAGATCATCGCAACCTTCCCCGTCAGGAATGCCGCCCAAAGGGAGACGGCGTCGAGCTCGTTGTTACCGGGGATCGAGGCCTTGTTGGCCGCGAGCATGTTCGTCAGCGTCTTGACGCCCGCATCCGACACCAAGCCGGCCTTCATGTCGTCGCCGAACAGTTTCCCGCCGTTGGCACGGTACTGCTGCAGAAAGTCGAACTGATTGCCCGGGCTGCCCGCCTTGCGGAAGTGGCCTGCACCATAAACCTTCGGTGCCATCTGGTCGGTGATGAATTGGGCGATCTGAGCATATTCCTCCCAGGTCTTCGGTGGTCCGAGCTTCGCGTTGAACTTGGTCTGGTAGGCCTCCATCATCTTCGGATCCTCGAAGATGTCCTTGCGGTAGTAGAGAGCGAACATGTCGCCGTCGTCGAAGAAGCCCCAGATCTTTCCCTTGTAGGTCGGCAGCGCCTTGTAGAGAGGATGATAGTCCTCGAGGTCTGCAGGGTTCATATATTTGGCGATATAGTCGTCGAGAGGTGCGATGACGCCGCCATCGGCGAGCGACGGTGTCCAGGCTGGCGAGATGTCGAGCACGTCATAGGCGCCTGAGCCGGCAATGTGCTCGGCGACCGCCTTGGAGTATTGATCGGGATTCGACAGTTCGACCACATTCGACTTCATGCCCGTAAGCTGCTCCCACATCGGCCCACTGAAATTGCGTGGATCGAGCGCCTGCAGGCCTGCCTCGTAGGTCATGTTGATCGTGACGCCCGCATGCGCCTTGGCCGCCTCGACCGCGCGGAAGGCGGAGCCCTCCGCCGGTCCTTCCTTAGATGCTTTCAGCGCAGCGGCCTGCGCCTGTCCCAGCGGCGACGTGGCGTCGGCCAGTTCGAGCTTCTGCTGCGCCAGCGCCCAATCGGTCATCATACCCAAAATGGGTGCAGACG
>NZ_RZQE01000501.1:0-4159 GCF_004022955.1 Mesorhizobium sp. M7A.F.Ca.US.002.01.1.1
GTTTCCAGTTGGTCGGCGGCCGGTTGCTTCCGGCAGGCGAGAGCAAGGCCGCCATGCTGCTTTACGAGGACGGCAATGGGCAGCGTATATCGCTGTTCGTCACCACGGAATCGACGGAGAATGCCAAGGGCACCTACGCCGCCACGCAAGACGGACCCGAGGCCGTCTACTGGCTGGACAAGGGCTATGGCTGCGCCGTCGTCGGCTCCTTGCCGCGCGAGCGGCTGAACGAGGTCGCCAGGAACGCCTACACGCAACTTGTAAACGGGCTGGCAAGCTGAACGGCACCGCTTTTGCCGGTGCCGTCGATCCGCGAATGCTGATCCGGCCGAAGGACCTTTTGCGCCCGTCGGATCGGCGTCGGATTTGTCACAATTCGGCCCTAATCGAGGTGCGATAGCGCTTGATGAATGCCGTCGCATCGCCCCGAAAATCGGAAACGGTTTTTGGAAAAACGAGGCGAAGATTCAAGGTGGTGGAGCGGACTTCGTGCGCCCAGGTGGACGCCGGTTTTCCCAACGCCCTGGTTGGCGTCAAGGACGTGTTCGAGTAGGGCCATTTCCACCACCAATCGAGGTTTTCTGAAGCCGCATGCCTGCCGAGATCCGCACGGCCCGCGCGTCTGACGTCGATGATCTCGCCGCCATCGAGAAAGCTGTTTTCTCAAGCGACCGTATTTCCCGCCGCTCCTTCCGACTGTTCATCGAGCGTGAAACCGCCGAGACGCTGGTCGCCGAAGTCGACGGCCGCGTGGCCGGTTATGCGATCGTGCTGTTTCGCAAAGGCAGCGGCGTGGCGCGCCTCTACTCGATTGCGACCAGTCCGTTTTTCGGCGGGCTGGGTGTCGGCCGCATCCTGCTCGGATCCGCCGAAGATGCCGCCTTCGAGCACGACCGCATGATGCTGCGTCTCGAAGTTCGCGAAGACAACAGCCGCGCGATCCGCATCTACGAACGGGCCGGTTATCGCAAGATCGGGCGTGAGCCCGGCTACTATGAGGATGGCGAAACGGCACTTCGCTACGAAAAAACCTTGCGTGGCGACATTCCGATCGCCACCAAGGTGCCGTTCTACCCGCAGACCTGCGAATTCACCTGCGGTCCGTGCTGCCTGATGATGGCGATGGCCAATTTCGATCGCGGCTTCGTGCCGGATCCGGTCATGGAAATCCGCCTGTGGCGTGAAGCGACGACCGTCTTCATGATGTCGGGTCCCGGCGGTTGCGAGCCGTTCGGCCTCGCTGTCTCGGGCTACGAGAGCGGGCTCGCGGTGGAGATCTACGTCTCCTTCTATGGCGCGCTGTTCCTGCAATCGGTGCGCAGCGAGGACAAGCGCAGGGTAATGGAACTGGCGCAGGTCGACTTTCGCCGACGCGCGGAACTTTACGGCATCCCGGTGAATTACCGTGCATTCACAATCGACGATATCCGCGCTGCGATCGCTGGGGGAAAGCTGGTGCTGGTGCTGATCAGCGGCTTCCTGATGTTCGGCAAGAAGGTGCCGCACTGGGTGCTGGCGATCGGCGATGACGGCGACCATATCCTGATCCACGACCCTTGGGTCGAGGATGAAAGGCAGGAGACCATCCTTGATGCAGCCAACATTCCCGTGCCTTACGGCATCTTCATGAACATGGCGCAGTTCGGTCGCGATGGACTGCGTGCCGCCATCACTCTGGGAAAGCGTGACAGACAATGACCTGGGTCATCCTTACCGGCAGGCAGAGCGATCTCGACCAGGTGGCGACACCGCACAAGATCATCACCAATCGCGACTATCTCGCGCATCCGTCATTGTTTCGCGGCCAGCGGCCGAAGGTCATCAACCTGTCGAACAATTACGCCTACCAGAGCCGCGGCTACTATGCCTCGCTGCTGGCAAGCTCGCGCGGCCACAAGGTGATCCCGACCGTCGAGACGATGATCGACCTGTCGGAACGCAAGCTCTATGAGCACGCGCTGCCGGAACTGGAACTGGCGCTCAACAAATGCCGCAAGGATCTTGGTGGCGCCTTTCCGCAAAAGGTCTGCATCTTCTTCGGCATCGGGCCGTCAAAAATCTGGGACCGTTTCGCCAAGCTGTTGTTCGATTGGTTCCGCGCACCGGCGCTCGAAGTCCACATCAAGGACAGCGCCGAATGGGCCTCGATCCGCAAGATCGGCTTTCATCCATTGGCGCGGATGACCGAGGACGAGGAAAAAAGCTTCATCCAGTGCCTGGAAACCTACACCAACCGGGAGTGGCGCGACACCAAGGGCCGTACGCCGGCGCGCTACACCTTCGCCACGCTGGTCGACCCGCATGAGGAATTGCCGCCCTCGGAGATCTCGTCGCTGCGCTATTGGGCCAAGATCGCCGAGAAGATGGGCGTCGAAATCGAGCCGATCACCAAGCGGGACCTGGCCAAGCTCGCCAATTACGACGCGCTGTTCATCCGCGAGACCACCTCGATCTCCAACCACACCTATCGTTTCGCCCGCCGCGCCCAGCAGGAAGGCATGCCGGTGATCGACGATCCACTGTCGATGATCCGCTGCACCAACAAGGTCTATCTCAACGAGCTGATGGCCTACAACAAGGTGCCGGTGCCGCCGACGGTGATGATCGCCGGCACCTCGGATCTCGAACTGGCGGCGCAGACGCTGGGCTTTCCGCTGGTGCTGAAGATCCCGGATTCGTCGTTCTCGCGCGGCGTCAAGAAATGCGCCAACGTCGAGGAACTGAAGACGCTCGCCACCGAATGGCTGGAGGATTCCGACCTTCTGATCGCGCAGAAATTCATTCCGACCGAATATGACTGGCGTGTCGGCGTGCTCGGCGGCCAGCCGCTGTTTGCCGTGCACTATCTGATGGCCAAGAAGCACTGGCAGATCGTCAACCACAAGGCCAACGGCAAGCCCGACCAGGGCGGCATCAAGACCTTCACGCTGAAGGAAACGCCGGCGCATGTCGTCGAGACGGCAGTGAAGGCGGCGCGCTGCATCGGCGACGGGCTCTATGGCGTCGACCTCAAGGAGACCAAGGACGGCGTCTTCGTCATCGAGGTGAATGACAATCCCAACCTCGACCATGGCTGGGAGGATTCCGGTGAGAAGGACGAGGTCTGGGTGCGGCTGACGCAGTGGTTCCTGGAGCGATTGGACCGGCCGGGGCGGTAATTTGATCGGGGGGTAGGACATGCAATTTATCGTGATCGAGGACTTCACCGGCTGTGATCGCAAGGAGATCTATCGCCGCTTTCGCGACCGCGGCCGCCTGAAACCGGACGAGCTGCTCGTCCACCACAGCTGGATCGCGGCGGACATGAGCCGCTGCTTCCTGCTGGTGGAGGCCGATGACGTCACGCTGCTGCAGCGTTGGGTCATCGAATGGGCGGATCTGGTGGAATTCGAGATCATCCCCGTGGCGACAAACAAGGACATGGCTGAGGCATTGAGCGGGCACCTCTGACCATTGCCGCGTGTCACGTCAACGCAGTGCCGGCGAGCCGACTGCGCGCCGGCACTCGTCGATCAGCCACTGGCGAAACGCGTCCACGACATCGCGTCTGGCGCTGCGCTCCGGGATCGTCAGGCAATAGGGCTGGCGCAGCTCGACCATCTGGGCGAGGGGCCTGACAAGTAGGCCGTCCTCCAGCGCCTCGGCACAGTAGATCCCTTGCGCCAGCGCCACGCCCAATCCCGAAATGGCAAGGTCGAGTGCCGCGCGCGACGAGTTGGCCGAGAGCCCGCGCTGCGCTGCCCGGCCGGGTTCGATGCCGGCCGCCTCGAACCAGTTGTGCCACGACGGAAAGGACGCACCGGTCGGTCCCCAGCCGGTATGGATAAGCGGCAGGCTGGCGAGGCCTTCGGGTTTGATCGTGTCGGCCAGCCCGGGTGCACACACGGGATAGACCGCGTCCTGGACGATATCCTCGGTCGGGTGCTCGCGATAATGCGGCCCATAAGTGAGCCTGATGTCGATCAACTCACGGTCGAACGGCACCGGGTCATCCTCGCCTCTGAGCGATATGTCGACGGCGCCATGGCTTGAGACAAAACCAGTGAGACGCTGCGAAAGCCAACCCATGGCCATGGATGGCGGCACCGACACCACGAGGCGCGGGCGGAACGCATCGCCGCCCAGCTGGCGCGCGACGCTGCCGATCTCCTGGAAAGCC
>NZ_RZQE01000502.1:0-4155 GCF_004022955.1 Mesorhizobium sp. M7A.F.Ca.US.002.01.1.1
GTATCAGCGCTGTGTCGTCTGTCATCTATTGGAGCCCAAAGTCTTCGGAGACAACCACTGCCTGGCTCCGCCCATTATGGTTCTCCGGTGACATTGGGCAAGGCATTGATTGGCGGGTTCCCAGAACACCTGTCCGCGCCGCGCGATGACCACTCAGTTGGAGGCAGAAGCAGTTTGCGAGGTCGCTGACATCGATCAAGGATCCGAGCGCCATGTGGATGGGAGCGCTCGGTGCGGACTCTCAAGAAAGGTGGCGTTCGGCTGCTTCCGGCATGCCGTCAGCGGCCCCCTGCCGTCAGTTGCTATCCGATCCGTTTGACGCACGCCTAGTCGTGGCGGGCGCCAAGCAAGGTGGCTATCACCAGTTCTCGTCCGGCCCTGTTTATCCCGGTCCCGCCCGGTCTTTCTTCCGCCAGTCCGAGGAAGACAAGGCGTTCGGCCAAGGGTTTCGATAAAGAAGGGTAAGGTCCGCGGTTCATTCGTTTGAGCGCCGTTTGCTCGTCCTCGGTGAGATCGTCCCAGATAACCGTCATGAAGGGCTTCCTTCCTCGCGCCTGCGCAGCCAAGCGGGATCTGAACTGCCCAGCAGCGGACTGTGAACGTGGAACCATCGGCTCAGAAGACCTATGGAACGGCGTCCGTTCCGACGATGCCGCCTTCATTTTCCAGGACGCCAATTCGTCTGACTTCCGAGCGGTTGAGTTTCAGGCGAACGCCGACACCGCCGCCGTTTTCCGCGATGAAAACGGCGCCGGCGTTTTCAAGCGCGGTTTGCAGCGTGTCGCAGATATCCTGGTCGGGAAGGTTGATCCGGCGCTCGAATTCCTCGACGACCAACGCATCCACACCTGAATTGCTTGAGAGCTTGTCACGGGTCCATTCGACCAGCGCGCGAGCGGCACGGCATTGAGCACCAGTGATCATCATAATCTCCTGTTACCGCTTTCGGGGCCGAAATCACCGCTTGCTAAGAGCCGGGACAATCGGGGGCGCGATGGCTTCGGCACATCAGAGATGCATATCGAATCCGAAAAGGGAAGGGCTGTGCCACGGGCTGCAATCGAAATTCTGATGCAAAATAATTGTGCTAAAGCGGCAATAAATTTCGTTTGTCTTGTAGGCAAGGACGAGTGAAGCTCGCGCGTAACGAAATTGACACATTCGGTGCCAGCCAGCAGGTCTAAACGCCACGGGAGTTCTTGGCGTTGTCGCGCGAGGGGCACCTTGGGCTCGGCGATGACAATAATGGACAGGCTTGAACACGATTTCGGCAGAATACTTTCCGGCAGGGACATCCAGTGCCATGTAGTAGGGCAAATGGTATCTGCCAGCCGCCTCGATCTAGACAATGCCCTCAAAAGACGGCTGCGAGAGGAACTGCTCCTGCAAGCACAGACCCGGCTGCCGATCACCTATGCAAGACTGGCCGAGAGCATAGTTGGTTCAGACGCAACAGGGGTGATTCGGGATGTGCTCGAACAACTGATGGACGACGATGCGGACGAAGGCCTGCCATTGCTTGCGGCTGTTGCCGTGAAGGCGCTCGAACCCGGTTTGCCCGCTCACTGGTTCTTCCGGAAAGCCGAGGATATGGGGCTGTTCGCTGGCGATCCGACCAATCTGGAAGCCTATGCTTTCCATGCGAGGGAGTTCTATCGCGCGATCCACCTCCATGCTGGCAACGGGCAAGTCTCTGGAACGACCTTGCCGCCGGTTCTGCCGCCCGCAGACAGGTCAAGGAGAACGAAATGCTGACCGCCAAGGACGTCATGACGTCACCTGTTATTGCGGTAGGGCCTGACAGTACGGTGGATGAGGTCGGCGATATTCTCCTGTCGTACGGGATCAGCGCCGTGCCGGTGATTGATCGAGGTGCGCTGCTGGGCATCGTCAGTGAAGGAGACCTGATCCGCCGGGCAGAGATCGGTACAGCCCCGCAACATCGTTCCTGGTGGCTTCGGCTTTTCGCCAACAACGCCGCCCTTGCGGAAGGCTATGTCAAGTCTCATTCCGAGCATGTGACCGACGTCATGACAAAGGAGGTTGCGACTGTGGTCGAGAGCACGCCAGTCGTCGAGATCGCAACCCTGCTTGAACACAATCGGATCAAGCGTGTTCCGGTGCTGCGCGACGGGCAGATTGTGGGGGTCGTCAGTCGTGCCGATCTGGTGCGGGCGCTGGTCGTCGCCAGGAAACGTTGGCGCGCTCCGGTGTCGCAGGACGACAGCAGCATCAGGCTGGAGATTATTGAAGCCTTGCGATCCGAATCATGGCCCTCGACCGGAAGGTCGGACGTGACCGTGACCAACGGCGTAGTTACGTTCTCGGGAGCTTACCTGTCCGAGCAGGAGCGCAAAGCCACGCTCATCCTGGCTGAAAACACCGCTGGCGTGCGGGCTATTGATGATCACCGCATTCCCCTCGATATGACCTACGGTGTGGTCTGAAGGGCCGGATAAGCGCTGGACCAGAGCATGCCCTTGACACAGACAGCCCCGATTTCCGACGAGCAGATTCGACAACTCGTCGACTCCTTCTACGACAAGATACGCGCCGACGCGGATCTCAGGCCGATTTTCGAGCGCGTCGTTGCCGCCGATTGCGAAACGCATCTGGCGAAGATGTACGAATTTTGGTCCTCGGTCATCCTGACCAGCGGATTCTACAAGGGAAGTCTCGTCGCGGTCCGCAAGCACATGGGTGGGTTGGAGATCGGTCTGCTCGACCGGTGCCTCGCCTTGTCTGGCGAAAGTTGCGACGAATTGCTGGACAGGGAGACTGCGGGACTGTCTTGGCTGAAGGCCGCCCATGTCGCCGAAAGTCTGAAGCTGTTATTGTTCTGTCGCCCTGACCGGCCATGGCTGAGAAACGCCTCATGACGTTCGTGGTCACCGACAATTGCATCAGATGCAAATACATGGACTGCGTGGAAGTCTGTCCCGTGGATTGTTTCTATGAAGGCGAGAACATGCTCGTCATCCATCCCGATGAATGCATCGACTGCGGCGTCTGCGAGCCAGAATGCCCGGCGAAAGCCATTTTTCCCGATACCGTGCCTGGGCTCGACGATTGGCTCGCGCTGAACGCCGAGTATGCGTCTGCGTGGCCTAATATTGCGGTCAAGCGTGATCCACCCGCCGACGCCAAGGCGTTCGACGGCGAAGCAAACAAGCTCGCGAAATATTTTTCACCCGAACCCGGGCTAGGCGACTGATCAAGATGAACGCATATACCCACCAGCCGTCGCCCCTGTATCTGGGCGTCGACACCGGCGGCACGTATACCGATGCCGTGCTGTGGTCAGAATCTACAGGCATCGTGGCCAAGGCCAAATCGCTGACCACACGGCACGATCTTGCCGAGGGCATCGCCGGTGCCGTCGACGCTGTTTTATCCGAGGCTGCCATCGAACCCGGCGCGATCAAGCTCGTCTCCATGTCGACCACGCTCGCAACCAACGCCCTCGTCGAAGGGCAGGGCGGACGGGTCGCGCTGGTGATGATCGGTTTCG
Organism: Mesorhizobium sp. M7A.F.Ca.US.002.01.1.1; assembly: GCF_004022955.1. Classification (NCBI taxonomy): domain Bacteria; kingdom Pseudomonadati; phylum Pseudomonadota; class Alphaproteobacteria; order Hyphomicrobiales; family Phyllobacteriaceae; genus Mesorhizobium; species Mesorhizobium sp. M7A.F.Ca.US.002.01.1.1. Next base: position 3,512 of record NZ_RZQE01000502.1, read on the forward strand.
CTGAAGCCGACCTTGCCCGGAACGGATTGTCAGAGGCTCTCGGCTCCGATCCCGTGATCTTTTGTCCGGGCGGACATGACGTCCATGGCGATCCGCGTCACCTTGTGCTGGACGATCTCATGGCTGCGCTGCCGCCTCTCGTCGACACGGTCTCAGGCATCGCCGTGGCCTCCTATTTTGCGGTTCGCAATCCCGAACATGAGGTCGCGGTACGTGACGTCATCCGCGAGCGTACCGGGCTTCCGGTGACCTGTTCACACGAACTGTCATCGAAACTCGGCGGCCCGCGTCGGGCGCTGACCACGCTTCTCAATGCCCGGTTGATCTCGATGATCGATCGCCTTGTCAACGCCACCGAGGGCTTTCTGGCAAGACGCGGGATCGTCGCTCCGCTCATGGTCGTGCGCGGCGACGGCGCGCTCATTACCGCAGAATTCGCCCGCGCTCGGCCGATCGAGACCATCCTGTCAGGACCAGCGGCCAGCCTGGTGGGAGCCCGGTACATGACCGGTATTGATGACGGAGTGGTGTCCGACATCGGCGGCACCACCACCGACATCGCCGTTCTGGACGGCGGTCGCCTGCGGCTCGACCCGGAAGGCGCTACCGTCGGCGGAATGCGAACCATGGTGGAAGCCGTCGCC
>NZ_RZQE01000503.1:0-4155 GCF_004022955.1 Mesorhizobium sp. M7A.F.Ca.US.002.01.1.1
CGTTCAACGCGACAGCAGGTTGGTCCGGCTGGTTGCTTGTCGGCAAGGCAGGGCTCTCGGCGTTCGCGACAGCCGGCGGGGCCGCAGTGGGATTGGGCTCCCGCGTTGCGGGTGCCGCCGGCTTGCTGGCCTGCGGTTCGGGCTTTTGGCTCTCGCCAACCTTGGGCTCAGCGGGCGGCAGCGTCGAGGCTTTCTCTACCGGCGGCGTCGGGGCGGTTGTCTCACTGGAAGCGGCCAACGTTTGACTGTCGCTGGTCATCGTATCCGGCTGGATTGGCGGCGATGCCTTTTCGGGTGGCGGCCTGGCGTCCGTTGCGGGTGACTTCGCGACGACGTCGTTCTGCGAGGGGACTTCGGCGGGCTTGGTAGGCTCCGGCTTTTGAACCCCCAACGTATCTGCCGGATTTTCAGCCGCCTGTCCGCTGGCCTGCACGGGCGAAACTGCCTTTGCCGGCTCAGGGGCGGCAGAGTCCGCCAGGGGCGGCTTTGACAGGCCGGGCGGGAGCTTGGACGGCTCCGGTGGCAAAAGCGATGTCTTGCCGGCAGTCGGTGTGGCAGGCGTCATGAAGCCGCCCAGGTAAAGGCCCGCGCCGGAGGCCACAGCCAGCATCGCCAAGCCAGCGATCGCCAGGGTTCGGGTCTTTGTGGACCTTCCAGGCAAACGCGCCGTGGCCTCGCGCGGCATCGGCGCCGGAGGCGGCCGTTCGAACAAATGCGCGGGCCGCACGTGCTCTACGAAGGGCTGTCCGCCTGGGCCCGCTGCGGCTGCGTCGTCGTGCCTCTCAACATTGTGTGATCGTGCCTGGGTTTTGCTGCCGGATTTAAAGGTTCGCGGCAAAGCCGACCGATCGCGGGGTGTGATGGACGCCGGCGGGGTTGTCTCCTCGTTTTCGTCACGCGTCATCCTGGCGATTTCCGCCATGCTAACCGGTCGGTCCTGCGGATCCGGTTGCAGCATGGGTTCAACGATGTCACGAAAATCATCGTCGATGTCGGTGAGATCAGGCACGGTCCGGCGCTTTTCGATGACCTCGAATTGCGATCCGCTCATATCGATTGGCTTGCCGCGCAAGGCGGCAACCAGCACCAGCCCCAGGCTGTAGATATCGGATTGCTCACTGACATCGCCGCTGTAGAGCCCGAGCTGTTCGGGTGAAACATAGTTGTATTTTCCCGCAAACTTTCCGCCGATCAGGGTCTCACCGCCGACACTTGCCGACCGGGCGATACCGAAATCTATGATCTTCGCGCGGTCGACCCGGCCTCCCGGCAAGATGATGTTATCGGGCGAGAGGTCGCGGTGTATTGCTCCCGCCTGGTGCACGGCGCTCAGGCCGGAGGCGAGGCGGTGGCAGAGCTTGCGCACATCAGCCGCCGGCATCGCGCCACGCCGCATGATGTCGAACAGCGACTCACCGTCGACGAATTCCATGGCAAGGTAGGGACGGCCGATCCCGGGATCGATCGTGAAGACGTGGTAGCGCACGACCGCGTCATGCGACAGGTGATTGAGGATCAATGCCTCCTTGCGAAACAGCGACAAGATCGTCTGGTCACGGGCGAACTCGGGCAAGACGATCTTGATCGCGACATGGTCACCGGTCTGGATATTATGACCACGGTAAACCTCGCCCATGCCACCGAATGCGATGCGTTCGTCGAGCTCGTAGATGCCGCTGAGTTGCGTGCCTACGACGGTGTTGGCCATGCCCCCCGATATCCGCGTCTTGTCGTCGGAGCCCATCAACCTCAGGCCTTCGCTCTATGCAGATATGGAGGAGGCAATTGGCCATCGCGCTCGTGTCCTATCTTTACGAGGACGATCGTGACGTTATCCGTTGCGCCGCGCGCCAGCACCATGTCGAGCAGGTTCTCGCAGGCTGCCTGAGGTGTCGCCGACACCGTCGCCGCCTCGATCTCGGCGTCGGTGACATGCGCCGTCAGACCATCCGTGCTCAACACAAAAATATCCCCCGGCATGATTTCTCCCTGCTGGAAATCGATGACAATCTCGTCGCTGACGCCGATCGCTTGCGTGATGACATTGCGGCGCGGCCACGTGCGTGCTTCGGCTGCGCTGATGATACCGCGGTCGATGAGCTCCTGAACTTCGGTGTGGTCTCTCGAGATCTGCGAGATCGAGGCGTTGCGGACAAGATAGACGCGGCTGTCACCCGCCCACAGGCAGGCAAACCGCCCGTCCATCGCCAGCAGGGCGGCAACGGTGGAACCGATGGTTATGCCGCGGGATTCAGATATGCCTCGGATCTCGGCATTGGCCCGGCCCAGCCTGTCCTCGAAGCGGGCGCGAAGATCGGGAGCTGAGCTCGCAATGCCGATTGTTGACAGATGATCGACGATACTGGCGGAAGCGACCTCTCCGGCGTCATGTCCACCCATTCCGTCGGCTACCACCCAGACGCCAGTTTGTGGCTCGACCAGATAGCTGTCTTCATTGAGCTCACGGACACAGCCTTTGTGGCTCACGCCGAAGCTCTCAACGGAAAGGGCGACAGTATTCAATTTGCCACCAAGCGCTTTTCAAGCGTCCTTCTGCGGCGCACCTTTGGACGCTCGCTGGCGCCACTTTGCCACAGGCTCGAACATTAAAGTATCGAAAACTAAGGAAAACCAGGCTTTGAACGCCGTGGTCAGCGGACCGACGCCATGTTCAGCAGATGAACCCTGTTCAAAACGCCTTGGGACAGCTGAATCCGGACAGGGCCGGGAGGAAGAAGGGGTTGGAGCCTGAGCCTGTCTGGAGAGCATAAGTAACGTCGCGTCCGCCGATCACGAAGCGCGCTTGCATGTTGCTGCCGTCGCCGGTGACGGCAGCCTTGTCCAGAAGTCGTTTCAGCGCCCAGGGCCCTTCGAACTTGATGGCGGATTCGCGGCCTGGCATCTCCGGCGTCAAGCTTAGGCTGGCGGACGCGGAAGCTGCCTCGCCCGGCCAGGTGACCGCGCTCGGCGCGTTGCCCGTCTGATTGCTCCAGACGATCTGGCCTTCGGCATCGAGTATCGCCGTATCGACATCGCCATTCAGTGAGAACGGTGTGAAAGTGATGCTGACCGAAGGCAACGAACCGCCCGATGGGAAGAAGGCGCTGCGGATTTCCGCCGCAAGCTGGAAGTCTTTCAGGGTCGATTTCGACAGGTCGCGTCCAAATCGCGCATCCTGTTTCCAAGTCCAGTCCTGGCTGGTCATGTCGATCAGCGATGCTAGATTTTGTGCGAAGAACCGGTCCAGCAAGCCGCCAGGGGCGAACAATTTGGCGAAATCTGCCATCGCAACATCCTCGGTGGCGTCGCGGGCGAAGGGATAACGGCCGCTGATTGCGGCTTCACAAGGGGCTGTGACCGTCTGGTCAAGTATCTGATTCAAGTTGGTCACCGAGGTTTCGGCAACGTTGCCTTCGAACTCATCCGCCGTCGCGTTGACCATCCGGCCGAGTTGCTTGGGCAGGCGCGAGACATTGGCGCGAAGCGTGGCTATCTGCAGCTGCAGGTTCGAATTGACGCGTTCCGTCTGCGAAGGAACTTCGGCCGCCAGTTGCAGGCTCTGATAGATATCGCTGAAGTTTTGGGTCAGAGCATCGATCGGGCGATGTCCGGCAGGGCCGTTCACCAGGGCCTGGAATGGTCTGAATTGCGCTTCGATGTTTGCTCCTGGACTGAAGTTCCGTGCGTCGGCGGCCCCGGTGCCGGCGCGGCTTTGCGATTTGCCGCTGGCGATTGTTATGCCGATGCGGGCCAGGCCCTTGGCCAGATCCGCGGGGTTGCGCGGCGGGTTCTGGGCCGTGCCTTCGATCTCGGTGCCGGGATCGGGGCCGTCACCTGAGTCCCGCGTCAGAGCTGTTTCATCGGCGATTGCCGCAAAGAGCTGATTCATCGGTGAGCTTGGGGAGGCAGCGGCCGAAAGTGCGATGTAGTGCGGCTTGTCCGTCAGCATCGCCTTGAATTTCAACTGGCCGAGAACGCCGTTCCACGCGGCCGCGAACTCCTTGCCGTAGCGATCAAGAAGTTCGGGGCCGAGCTTGAGCAATTGCTGGTTGATATCGCCTTGTTCGCCGCCGCCCCCGAGAACCCACTGCTCGTCGACAAGCATCTGCGCAATGCGCGACAGTTGCCGGAGATAGAAGGTGTTGAAGCCGGAAT
>NZ_RZQE01000504.1:0-4154 GCF_004022955.1 Mesorhizobium sp. M7A.F.Ca.US.002.01.1.1
GACCTGAGCAGCGTGAAGCTCTCGACATGGCAGCCGAAGGTGCCGCGCCGGTGATGGTTCTTGCCATGCACGTCATTGACGATAGCCCCGCCGAGCGTGACGAATTGCGTGCCTGGCACAACGGCGGGGAAGAAGCCGTAGGGGGCAGCGTGGGCGATGATGTCGGACAACAGCACGCCGGCATCCGCCTTGAGAACACCGGTTTCGGCGTTGAAGGCGTGGATCCGGTTCAGCGATCGCATATCGACGACCGCTCCGGCCCCGTTCTGGCAGGAATCGCCGTAGGAGCGGCCATTGCCATAGGCAAGCAGCGACGCCGGCTTGGCCTGACCGCCCTTCAGCAGCGCGATCGCCTCGTCGGCACCGATGGCGCGCGGCGCCGGCGGCGTGGCAAGGCCAAAGCTTGGGAAACGTCCGGCGGCCATGCCTACCAGCCCCCGATGACCAGCATCACCGCACCGATCAGCACCACGATCTGGCTGCGCCAGTCGCGGATGATGAAGACGACCGGATCGTCATGCATCTCGTTGCGGCGCGCCAGGATCCAGACGCGCATGGTAAGATAGAGCACGATCGGCGCCAGCGGCCAGATCAGCCATGGATGCGGATAGAGTTCCCGCACCGCGACACTGTCCATGTAGAGCGCCAGCACCAGCGCCGAGGAGAAGGCCGAGGCCATGCCGGCCTGGGCGACGATCTCCTGGTCTTCGGTGCGATAGCCGCGACCGGCAATGCGCTCGCCGGGCGGAATGGCGGTGGTGCGCAGTTCGACGAAGCGCTTCACCAGCGCCAGCGACAGGAAGAAGAAGATGGAGAAGGCCAGCAGCCAAAACGAGACGTCGACGCCGGTCGCCGCCGCACCGGCCAGGACGCGGATCGTGTAGAGGCCGGCGAGCGTCAGCACATCGACCAGCAGCATGCGTTTGAACGACAGCGAATAGGCGGTGGTGACGACCATGTAGCCGCCGAGCACAGCCATGAATTCGGGCGACAGGAACAGCCCGGTGCCGATGCCGATCGCCAGAAGCACCGCGATCGCCCCAAGTCCGAACGGGATCGACAGCGCGCCGCTGGCGAACGGCCTGTTGCGCTTGGTGAGGTGTTTGCGGTCGAGCGCGAGGTCGAAGAAATCATTGAGGATGTAGATGGCCGATGCCACCGCGCTGAACGAGACGAATGCCAGCAGGCATTCCCAGATCATGTCGGTGTTGAAATATTCATGCGAGAGCACCATCGGCACTGCGATCAGCGAATTCTTCAGCCACTGATGCACGCGCAGCATCTTGACGATGGTCCGCAAAGTCGGCTTCGGCGCCGGCACCGTCTCGGCGCCATGTGCCGCCTGCCAGCGCGCGGCATGGCGGTCGGGCGCGACGACGATCGCGTTGCGTGCGGCATCGAAGACCTGGAGGTCATGGCGGCTGTTGCCGGCGTAGTCGAAAACGCCATCGCCATAGGCTGCGATCAGCGAGGCGCGCTTCCTGCCCGAGGTGAGATTGGCGAGACCATCGGTGGCCAGCACCTGGTCGAAAATGCCGAGATGGGCCGCGATGGCGTCGGCGAACTTGCGCGGCGTACCGGTCGCCAGCACGATCTTGCGGCCCTCGGCGTGCTCGGTCCGGAGGCGGCAAAGCAGCACCTCGCGATAGGGCAGCGATGCCGGATCGATGTCGATGCGCTGCGCGATCGCCTGCTTCAGCCGCGCCGGCCCGCCGGCGATCCAGAACGGTACGAGGAAGATATAGAGCGGGTTCTTCTTGAGAAGGATGAACAGCCCTTCCCACAACAGGTCGGTTGCGATCAGCGTGCCGTCGAGATCGACCGCAAGCGGTATTGCGTTCCTGTCCGATCGCGCATCCATGTCCGTCCTGCCCTGCCCGCGTAGAGTTGCGCGCCGCTTTTCGGCGTCTTGAGCCTGGTATAGCGGGCGATGGCGTAGCGAACGTTAAAACGCACGGTTGCAGACGGCTGCCATGGCGGTATTTCCGGTGTCATTGTTAAACAACCGCTACCGGAAACGATAAAAGGCCGGGCAAATGCCCGGCCTCTACAATCGTGACGCCAAGATTACTTGATGCGGGCGACACCGCCCGAGATCTCGACGGTTTCCGAACCGGTCAGGGCTTCGAGATCGCCATTGGGCAAGGTGACGAAGCAGCCGTTCGGGCAGAACTCAACCGTTTCGCCACCGGCCAGCGCAAGGTCGGTCTTGCTGCCGCCCTCCGTTACGACCAGCGTGCGGGTCTCGGCGTCCTTGTTGACCGCGCTCGCGGCATGGACCGAGCCGATGGCAGCGACCAGGGCGACTGCAGCGACGAGAGACTTCCACATGGTGCAATATCGGTGTTCCCGCCGCCTCTGTTGCATTTGGCAAGGCATTTTCGCCTTTGCATGGAGCTTATATGAGATGGAAGCTGAACCGCAACTGAATGCCCCATTCATGCCGCAATTGATTCCGGGCAGGATTGAGGTCGACGGAGTCCGAGCCTAGTCCGGGTCCGGCTTCTTGGTTTTGCGAGACTTGACCAGTCGCTTCTTCTCCGCTTCGGCTTCGGCCCTTATCTGCTCCTGTTCGGCGAAGTCGGCCTCGATCTTGTCGTCGTCCGTCGGCCAGGCCTTGGGCTTGTGGGCCTCGACCACGGCGCGCGGCGTCGAGGGGATCTCGATGTGTTCGCTGCTGAATTTTTCGAGGACGGCAAAACGGATGTCGTTCTGCGCGATGTTGCCGTTCATCACGTCGGCCAGGAACACGCGGATTTCGAATTCCAGGGCGGCGGGGCCGAAATTGGAAAACAGCACGAAGGGTTCGGGGTTCTTCAGCACCATCGGGTGGCTGCGGGCGATCTCCAGCAGGACGGCATGAACCTGCTTGACGTCGCTGCCATACGCGACGCCGACCTTGATGTCGACGCGGCCGAGCTTGTTGCGGTGCGTCCAGTTGCCGACGGCGTTGTTGATCAGGTTCGAATTGGGCAGGATCACCGATTGCCGCTGGAAGGTTTCGATCTCGGTGGCGCGCACGCTGATCTTCTTGACCGTGCCGCTGACGTCGCCGGCAACGATCCAGTCGCCCACCTTGAACGGCCGCTCGGCCAGAAGGATCAGGCCGGAAACGAAATTGGACACCACGTTCTGCAGGCCAAAGCCGATACCGAGGGAAAGAGCGCCGGCGACCAGTGCCAGGCTGGACAGGTCGATGCCCGCCGCCGAGATGCCGACCAGTGCCGCCAGCGCGACGCCGGCATAGCCGACCGCCAGCCTGATCGAGTTGCGCACGCCGGTATCGACCTTGCCACGCGCCATGACCGAGCCGTCGAGCCAGCCCTGGAACCAGCGCGTCAGGAAATAGCCTATGACGAAGACGACGATGCCGGAGAGGATGCCGGTGACCGAGATCGTCACCGAGCCGATGTTGATCCCGGTTGCGAGCTTGTAGGCCCAAGCCTGGATATCGCCGGGCTGGAAACCCCACATCATCAGGATCAGCGGCAGGAACACCAGCACGATCATCACATTGATGGCAACGCTGACGACAAGGCCGAGCTGATCGAGGGCCGTATCCTCGTAGCTGGAATTGGCCGACAGCCAGCGCCCGACGGAGGTGTTGGCGAAAGCACCCTCCTCGCCGATCGCCTGCGCCGACAGGAAGCCGATATAGGCGGTGATCAGCGCGGTGCCGGTAACGACGACCTGCAACGAAACGAACAGAGCAAGGCCGATGTAACCGAGCAGCGCCGCGACGATGGTGAAAAGACCGAGCGCAAGCGCCGTATAGCGCAGCCATGCCGGCCACGGCCGCCAGCTTCCGTCACGCGCCTTGAACGGCCTCAGCATCGCCATCAGGATCAGGATGACGCCGACGATGATGGTGGCGCCGAAACTGCGGGCGATGGTCAGCGACAGCGGCGAGCCCATCGTGTCGTTGACGATCGACAGGAAATAGTTGACGCCGAGGACCACGGCCATGGCAGTCGTCAGCCGCACAAGCCAGCGCGCCGGTCCGGTTTCGACGGGAATGAGCCGCCAGTTCGGCAGCCGCGGCTCGAGCGCCGCATTGGTCAGCCGGTTGACACAGAACACCCCGGCGATGACGGCTGCCAGCGTATTCAGGAAGACGCCGATGTCGCCGCGCAACAAATTGTAGTAGTTGAAAA
>NZ_RZQE01000505.1:0-4152 GCF_004022955.1 Mesorhizobium sp. M7A.F.Ca.US.002.01.1.1
GCTGTCGCTGACGGGCCTGACCGCCGCCGACAACCAGGTCGACGGCTTTGCGCTGACCGCCATCCGCGCGCCGGGCGACCCTGCCCCGGCGCAGGTCACCGCCGGCGCCTTCGACGACAAGGGCCGCCGCATCGCCGATGCGACGCTGACCTTTTCGCCTGGCGAAACCACCGCCACCGGCACCATGGCGGTGCCGTTCGAATTGCGCAACGACTTCGCTTCGATCGCGCTCGACGGCGAGCGGCAGGCCGGTGCGGTGCGCGTCCTCGACGAAAGCTCCAAGCGCCGCCGCGTCGGGCTGCTGTCGCAGGCCGAGGCCGACCAGGCGCAGCCGCTTTTGTCGCCACTCTACTACATCAGGCGGGCGCTGCAGCCCTTCGCCGATCTGGTCGAACCCTCCAGCGCCGACCTCGCCGACGCCATCCCGCAGATCCTCGACCAGAAGCCCGCGATGATTGTCATGGCCGATATCGGCACCATTCCCGGACAGGTCCGGCAGAGACTTGTCGATTGGGTCGACAATGGCGGCACGCTGGTGCGTTTCGCCGGTTCGCGGCTGGCCACCGCAGGCGATGACGACGATTTGCTGCCGGTCCGCCTGCGCACCGGCGAGCGTTCGCTCGGCGGCGCGCTGTCATGGACGTCGCCGCAGCCTGTCACCGAATTCCCCAAGGCCGGCCCGTTCGCCGATCTGGCGCCGCCGACCGAGGTCACTGTCAGCAGACAGGTGCTGGCCGAGCCGACACCCGATATCGTCGAGCGCACCTGGGCGGCCCTTGCCGACGGCACGCCGCTGGTCACCGGACTGAAGAAAGGCAAGGGCACGCTGGTGCTGTTCCACGTCACCCCTGAGGCAACCTGGTCGAACCTGCCGATCTCCGGCAGCTTCGTCGAGATGCTGCGCCGCATCGTGCAGCTGTCGCGCAACCAGGGCGCGGCCATCGCCAATGCCGAAGCCGCCGCGGCGTCGCTGGCGCCCTATCGCATGATTGCAGCCGACGGCTCGCTGGTGCCGCCGACGCCGGATGCACGGCCGCTTGTACCGGGCGCCGGCGCGCTGCCGGTGACTTTTGAAAACCCGCCCGGCCTTTATGGTTCCGAGACGGGTGTGTTTGCCCATAATCTGCTTGAAGCCGACAGCACGCTGGCCCCGCTGGCGCGCCCGCAAATCACTGTTCCCGTCAGCTCGATCCAGTATGCCTTTGACGAATCGCGCAATTTGAAGGGCGCGCTGGTCGCGGCCGCCCTGGTGCTGATGCTGCTCGATACGCTGGCAGTGTTCTGGATGGGCGGCCTGTTCTCACGCCGACCGCGCCGCGCCGGTGCCATGGCAACCACCGCCGCGGTCCTGATTGCGCTGGGTAGCTTGTTCGGTCATGCCGACCTTGCCCGCGCCGACGACGCCAAGCCGGGTGACGAAATTGCCATCGAGGCGATTTCGAAGACCCGCATCGCCTATGTGCTGACCGGCGTGCCGGGCGACGATTCGATCAGCCGTGCCGGGCTCGAGGGCCTGACCCGCTTCCTGGTCGAAAAGACGGCCCTTGAACCGGGCGCACCAGCCGGTGTCGACATTTCGAAGGACGAGCTGTCGTTCTATCCTTTGATCTACTGGCCGATCGATCCGGCCGCCCCGATGCCGAGCCAGGCCGCCATCGCCCGCATCGACGCCTATATGCAGCAGGGCGGCACGGTGCTGTTCGACACCCGCGACCAGTTCGCCAACGGCATCGGCGCCGATTCGACCAGCCCGGCGACGGAGCGGCTGCGCGACATCCTCGGCAACCTCAACGTGCCGCCGCTGGAGCCGGTGCCGTCCGACCACGTGCTGACCAAATCCTTCTTCATCCTGCCCGAATTCCCCGGCCGCTTCGCCGGCAGCCCACTGTGGGTCGAGGCGTCGCTCGACGCCAGCAATGCCGAGAACCGGCCGGTGCGCACCGGCGACGGCGTCTCGCCTATCATGATCACCGCCAATGATTTTGCCGGCGCCTGGGCGGTCGACGAGAATGGCGATCCGCTGCTGCCGACCGTACCGGCGGACCCGATGCAGCGCGTCTACGCACTGCGCGCCGGCGTCAACATCATGATGTACATGCTGACCGGCAACTACAAATCCGACCAGGTGCACGTGCCCATACTGCTCGAACGGCTGGGGCAGTAAGATGAGTTTGTTTGGTTCCCTCCGGTCGCGGATAAACCCTCCCCAAAAAGAGGAGGGTAAGGGATGAACTGGTCGATTTCCTTCGAACCGCTGATCTCCTGGCCCCTGTTGGCCTTGGCGCTGGTGCCGCTGGCGCTGCTGGCGCTTGTCGGCCTGTGGTTTCGCCAGCGCGGCTCGGTCTTCCGCTTCATCGCCCTTTTGGCGCTCGCCGCCGCTTTGTTCAACCCGGTGTTCCTCAACGAGGAGCGCGAGCCGCTGAAAAGCGTTGTCGCCCTCGTCGTCGACCGCAGCCAGAGCCAGGATATCGGCGATCGCACCAAGCAGACCGACGAGGCGCTGGCCGGGCTGCAGCAGCGGCTTGGCCGCTTCAAGCAGTTCGACGTGCGCGTCGTCGAGGCCGGCAAATCCGAGGCCGCCGAAGAGCGCACCGAGACACGGCTGTTCGGCGCGCTTGAAGGCGCCTTCCGCGACGTGCCGCCGTCACGCATCGGCGGCGCGATCATGATCACCGATGGCGAGGTCCATGACGCGCCGCCGGGCGCGCCAGATTTCAACGCCCCGCTGCATGCGCTGATCACCGGCAACGACCACGAAAAGGACCGCCGCATCCGCTTCGAGAACGCGCCGCGCTTCGGCCTTGTTGGCAAGCCGCTCGACATGACCTACCGCGTCATCTCGACCGAAAACGAGACTGGCCCGGTCGATGTGCGCGTCTCGGTCAATGGCGAGCAGGTCGCCGTCGAGCACGCCACCGTTGGCCAGGCCATGCCGCTGCAGGTCACCATTCCGGGTGCCGGCCGCAACATCGTCGAACTCGCCATCGATCGCGAGCCGGGCGAACTGACCGACACCAACAACCGCGCCATCGCACTGATCGACGGCATTCGCGAGAACCTGCGTGTGCTGCTCGTCTCCGGCGAGCCGCATGCCGGCGAGCGCACCTGGCGCAACCTGCTGAAATCCGACGCCTCGGTCGATCTTGTCCATTTCACCATCCTGCGGCCGCCGGAAAAGCAGGACGGCACGCCGATCAACGAATTGTCGCTTATCGCCTTCCCGACCCGCGAACTGTTCGTCGAGAAGATCAAGGATTTCGACCTCATCATCTTCGACCGCTACCAGCACCGCGACGTGCTGCCGATCCTCTATTACGACTACATCTCCGAATATGTCGAAAAGGGCGGCGCGCTGCTGATCGCGGCCGGCCCCGAATATGCCGGCGAAAGCTCGATCGCGCGCACGCCGCTGATGGCCGCCCTGCCGGCGATGCCGACCGGCGAAGTTGTCGACAAGGCCTTCTATCCGCGCCTCACCGAACTCGGCCAGCGCCACCCGGTGACGCGTGGGCTCGATGGCTCGGCCACCGAGCCGCCGCACTGGAGCCGCTGGTTCCGCACCATAGGCGTGCAGAACCCGGAAGGCGAAGTGGTCATGAAGGGCGCCGACAACCGGCCGCTGCTGCTGCTCGACCGCAAGGGAGAAGGCCGCGTCGGCATGCTGCTGTCCGATCAGGGCTGGCTGTGGGCGCGCGGCTTCGAGGGCGGCGGCCCGCATGTCCAGCTTTATCGGCGCATCGCGCACTGGCTGATGAAGGAGCCGGAGCTCGAGGAGGAGCGGCTGACCGCCGATGGTCGTGGCATGGTGCTGGAAATCCGCCGCCAGACGATGGCCGACGATCCCGGCGCCGCGCAGATCATCACCCCGTCCGGCAAAACCTTGACCGTCAAGCTCGACAAAGCCGAGCCCGGGGTCTTCCTCGGCAGCGTCGAGACCAGCGAGATCGGGCTCTACCAGGTCGCCAATGGCGACCTCACCGCGCTTGCCCATGTCGGGCCGGTCAACGCACCGGAATTCGCCGACGTCATTTCCACCGAAAACCGGCTGAAGGCGCCGGCGGAAGCCACCGGCGGCAGCGTGCGCCGGCTGGCGTCTTCCACAGCCCTTGGCAGCGACGTGACGCTGCCTTCCATCGTGCCGGTGCGCTCGGC
>NZ_RZQE01000506.1:0-4133 GCF_004022955.1 Mesorhizobium sp. M7A.F.Ca.US.002.01.1.1
GCGCTGATCCGCTCGATCCTTGCCGGCGACGAGGAGGCCGCGGCCAAGGATGCCAAACGTCTGATGGCGCTGCTGCGCGGCCACGCCGAAACGGCGGCGACGCGCTGAGCGTCTTTTAATCCGATGCGCTTTCGTCGCCGGTGCTTCCTCGAAGCTCGGATCACGTCCCTGGCAAGGCAGCCGCCGCCATCAACGAACCGTCCCAGCCTTCGCCCGCCGTGATGACGCAGCTCTGACCATGCGTGTCGGTGGCAAGGATCGTCCAGGTGCCCTGGTCGGAGACGAATATCTCAAGAATGACGCTCGGGTTGACCAGGCCGCGCGCAGCCTCGCTTTCGTGGAATTTTTCCCCGAGCGCTTTGATCATATCCGCACGGGCTGCGCATTGCTCCGCCATCGCCGGGACGGCGGCAAACGCGGAAACCGCCGCGAAAAATAGCGTTGCCACAAGACGGGTCATCTGACACCTCCTTGCGCCAGACGATGTCCCCGAAGCTGTCGCCAGCGCCGTTGCTTGATCTGCCGTACCTCCTTGCGGCAGGACTGCAAACCAAGACGGCAGATGCCCACTTGGTTCCATCACATTAGCGTTCACGCAGATAGGGTCGTCACCGGACTGCAAAAAAGCCCGCGCGCGAGCGCCCGGGCCTCAAATTCAAAATCAATCTGTTGTCCGGTCAGTTCATCGTCGGGATGACGAATTCGGCACCGTCCTTGATGCCTGCCCGCGCGACCGCAGCCGAAGGCGAGGACGCGCAACCAGGAAATCGTCCGGTCAGTTCATCGTCGGGATGACGAATTCGGCACCGTCCTTGATCCCGGACGGCCAGCGCGAGGTCACCGTCTTGGTCTTGGTGTAGAAACGGAACGCGTCCGGGCCGTGCTGGTTGAGGTCGCCGAAGGAAGACGCCTTCCAACCGCCGAAGGTGTAGTAGGCGATCGGCACCGGGATCGGCACATTGATGCCGACCATGCCGACCTGGACACGGCTTGCGAAATCGCGCGCGGCATCGCCGTCACGGGTGAAGATGGCGACGCCATTGCCCATCTCGTGGTCGTTGGCGAGCTTGATCGCGCTCTCATAGGTCGGCGCGCGCACAACCGACAGCACCGGCCCAAAGATCTCTTCCTTGTAGATGCGCATGTCCGCGGTGACGTTGTCGAACAGGCAGCCGCCCATATAGTAGCCGTCTTCATAGCCCTGCATGGAGAAGCCGCGGCCGTCGACGACCAGCTTGGCGCCTTCCTTGACGCCGGTGTCGACATAGCCCTTGACCCGCTCCAGGGCTTGGCGCGTCACCAGCGGGCCGAAATCGGCGGAAGAGTCGGTCGAAGGACCGACCTTCAGGCTTTCGACGCGCGGGATCAGCTTTTCCATCAGCCGGTTGGCGGTGTCGTTGCCGACCGGGACGGCAACCGAGATCGCCATGCAGCGTTCGCCGGCCGAGCCGTAGCCGGCGCCGATCAGCGCGTCGACCGTCTGGTCCATGTCGGCATCGGGCATGATGATCATGTGGTTCTTGGCGCCGCCGAAGCACTGCACGCGCTTGCCGGCGGCCGTGCCGCGCGAATAGATGTAGTGGGCGATCGGCGTCGAGCCGACAAAGCCGATGGCCTTGATGTCGGGATCGTCGAGGATGGCGTCGACCACGTCCTTGTCGCCATTGACGACATTGAGGATGCCCGCCGGCAGGCCAGCTTCGAGGAACAGTTCGGCGATGCGCATCGGCACGCCCGGATCGCGCTCCGAAGGCTTCAGGATGAAGGCGTTGCCGCAGGCGATGGCCGGCGCGATCTTCCACAGCGGGATCATTGCCGGGAAGTTGAACGGTGTGATGCCGGCGACGACGCCGAGCGGCTGGCGCATCGAATAGACGTCGATGCCGGGGCCGGCGCCGTCGGTGAATTCACCCTTCATCATGTGCGGCGCGCCGATGCAGACTTCGACCACTTCGAGGCCGCGCTGGATGTCGCCCTTGGCGTCGGCGATCGTCTTGCCGTGCTCGCGCGCCAGGATGTCGGCCAGTTCGTCATAGTCGCGGGCGACCAGTTCGAGAAACTTCATCAGCACGCGCACGCGACGCTGCGGGTTGGTTGCGGCCCATTTCGGCTGCGCAGCCTTGGCGTTCTCCACCGCAGCGCGCAGTTCCGCCTGTGATGCCAGCGCCACCGTGCCGCGCACGGAGCCATCCATCGGCTGCATGACATCCTGCTTGCGGCCGCTGGTCCCGGCGACATGCTTGCCGCCGATGAAATGACCATAATCGATCATGATTTCTCTCCCTTGTTTGTGATGCTGCATTGTCCGCCTTTGGCCGGCGGATGGCAACGCGACGGAGAACGCAACCGTTGTGCGGAAAGTAGATAGCGGTTGACGGACGAGCATCAATTCTCGCAAATGCGGAGACCCGTCTGATAGCAGCAGGGATTGAGAGATTGAGTTCCCACCACAGGACGCGGCGTCAGCGATTGTCATCTGGACCATCCCCATGAACTGGGATGACGTCCGCATCTTCCTTGCCGTGGCGCGTGCCGGCCAGATCCTTGGCGCCGCCAAACGGCTGGAGCTCAACCACGCCACCGTCTCACGCCGCATCGCCGCACTCGAGGATGCGCTGCGGACAAAGCTGTTTCGCCGGCTGACCACCGGCAGCGAGCTGACTCCCGCCGGCGAGCGCTTCCTCGACATTGCCGAGCGCATGGAGGGCGACATGATCGCCGCGCGCTCGACCATATCAGGCGAAGGCGACGATGTTTCCGGCACGGTGCGCATCGGCGCCCCGGACGGTTTTGGCGTTGCCTTCCTGGCCAAGCGCCTTGGCGCGCTGACCGCCCTGCACCGCGAGCTGACGATCCAGCTGGTGCCGGTGCCGCGCTCCTTCTCCCTGTCGCGCCGCGAGGCGGACATCGCCATCACTGTCGAGCGGCCGACCGAAGGCCGGCTGGTGGCGGGAAAGCTGGTCGACTATTCGCTCGGCCTGTTTGCCTCGCGCGCTTATGTCGATGCCAATGGTCTGCCCAAAACAGCGGCCGAACTCGGCCAGCACACCCTTATCGGCTATGTGCCGGATCTCATTGTCAGCCCTTCGCTCGACTACGCGGCCGAATTCAGCGCGGACTGGCGCACCAGTTTCGCCATCTCCTCGGCGCTCGGCCAGGCCGAAGCAGTGCGCTCGGGCGCCGGCATCGGCATCCTGCACACCTTCGTCGCCCGCTCGATGCCGGAATTGGTGCCGGTCGATGTAGTCGCGCCGATCCGCCGCGCCTACTGGCTGGTCTATCACGAATCGGTCAGGCCGCTGCGCCGCGTTC
Source organism: Mesorhizobium sp. M7A.F.Ca.US.002.01.1.1 (assembly GCF_004022955.1). Taxonomy (NCBI): domain Bacteria; kingdom Pseudomonadati; phylum Pseudomonadota; class Alphaproteobacteria; order Hyphomicrobiales; family Phyllobacteriaceae; genus Mesorhizobium; species Mesorhizobium sp. M7A.F.Ca.US.002.01.1.1. The sequence goes on from NZ_RZQE01000506.1 coordinate 3,313, forward strand.
AGATCGTCGCCAGCTTCATCACCAAGATGGTGGAGCGGGAGCGGAACCTGTTCGTCTGAGGCATGTCGCCCAAAACTGATCTCGGTTTTGGGCGAACGACATGCATAAACTAAGACGCTAAAGCGCATCGCATGAATCCGATCAAACGCGATACGCTTTGGCCGTGCCGCCTTTTCCTTGCCACAAAACCGGCCAGTGTGGCATCAGGCGTGCGGTCGCCGGCCACGGGCAGGTCGCCGGGTGGGGAACCTTTCAGAAAGCTGGCGCGGATAGACATGCGAGCCGTTCTTGCCATCCTGCCGCTGCTTTTCGTTTCCGCTTGCGCCAATCCGTGGACGAAGGTTCCGGAGGCCGAACTGCCCAAACCGATCCGCTACGCCATGGCGCGGCCTTCGCCTTTCGTCTTCGGCAATTATTGCGGCCCCGGCACCCGCACCGGCGATCTATCGGCCCGGCCGGCCGACCGCCTCGATGCGGCCTGCCAGACGCATGATGCCTGCTACATCGCCCGCCACAACCATTGCGACTGCGACGGCGCCCTGGTCGCCTCGGCGAAAGCGATCCGTGACGACAACGCAACGCCGCGCAAGATGCGCGGCGAGGCCGAACTGCTGATCGCCACCTTCGCCATTCCCGTCTGCAAGGTCTTCCCGCAGGGCTTCATGCCGCCGCGCGATCCGGCGCAATTGAGCGCCCTGAAGACCGGAGCGGCCGGGTGAAGGGTCGCGCATTCATCGCCGTCGTTCTGTTCGGGCTGGCTGTCCTTGCCGGCTGTGCCGGCACTGGCCGCAATGCCTGCGATCTCCTGCAAGGCCAAAGCG
>NZ_RZQE01000507.1:0-4123 GCF_004022955.1 Mesorhizobium sp. M7A.F.Ca.US.002.01.1.1
GCCATCACCCGCATCATAAAGGCGGTCGGCCATATCAGGGCATTTTCGGCGCTGGCGGCAATCGCCTCAGTCGGCACCTTGCTCCTGGTGCTGGTCATCGATCCGGTGATGTGGTGCGCGGTGCGTCTTGCCGGCGGCTTCTGCTTCGCCGGGCTGTTCACCATCGTCGAAAGCTGGCTGAATTCCGGCGTCAGCAATCACGATCGGGCACGCGTGCTGGCGATCTACCGGATGGTCGACATCGGTTCGGTGACATCAGCCCAGTTCCTGATCCCGATCTTCGGCGCCGGCGGTTTCGCTATCTTCGCCATCATGTCGATGATGATCACCCTATCGCTGGTGCCGGTGTCGCTCGGCGACCGCTCCAACCCGACACCACCCGAAGAGGTCAAGCTCGACCTGGCGCGCGTCTGGCGGATTTCGCCGCTGGGCTGCTTCGGCTGCATCGCCGTCGGCGTCACCAACAGCGCCTTTCGCACCTTGTCGCCGGTTTATGCCGAGCAGATCGGCATGTCGGTCGCCGATGTCGTGACCTTCGTCAGCGTCGGCATCTTCGGCGGCGCCATCATCCAGTATCCGCTCGGCTACCTCTCCGACCGCTGGGACCGGCGCCGGGTGCTGCTGATGACGACCTGCTGCGCGATGCTTTCGGCGCTGGCGCTGGTGTTCATCGCCGGTAGCAATCCGCTGCTCAACTTCGTCCTCGTCTTCATCTTCGGCTGTTTCGCCATGCCGCTCTATTCGTTGTCGGCGGCCCACACCAACGATCGCGCCGACACCGGCGAGTTCGTGCTGATCAACGCGGCGCTGATGCTGTTCTATTCCTTCGGCGCGATCGGCGGCCCGTTCGCCGCCTCGACGGCGATGCAATATTTCGGACCGGGCGCCCTGTTTGTATTCAGCGCGGTGGTCTATGCGATCTTCATCGCTGTCATCCTCTACCGCATGCAGGCTCGGTCCGGCGTGCCGGCGGGCAGGCGCGGCCGCTTCATTGCGCTCCTGCGCACTTCGACGGTTTTCGCGCGGCTGGCCAGGAGAAACGGCGATTCCGACGGTCCGGGAACCTCATGATGGCGGTGCCAAAGCTTGACGAAAGCCCCGGCGGCTGAAATCTAGGAAGACCTTACTCCTGCCAAAAGCGATTTGATGCACGTCATCACCACCCAGAAAGAACTCGAGACCGTTCTCGCCGCTTTCGAAAAGTCGGATTTCGTCACTGTCGACACCGAATTCATTCGAGAAACGACGTTTTGGCCGATCCTGTGCCTGATCCAGATGGCCGCTCCCGGCTTGACGGCACTGATCGATCCGCTGGCTACCGATATCGACCTGAAGCCGTTCTTCAGGCTGATGGCCAACGAGGCGGTGGTCAAAGTCTTCCACGCCGCGCGGCAGGACATCGAAATCATCGTCCATCTCGGCGATCTGGTTCCGCATCCAGTGTTCGACACGCAAGTGGCGGCGATGGTCTGCGGCTTCGGCGACAGCGTTTCCTACGATCAGCTCGTGCAGCGCATCACCGGCGCGCGGCTCGACAAGTCGTCGCGCTTCACCGACTGGCGCCACCGGCCGCTTTCCGACAAGCAGCTCGACTATGCGCTGGCCGACGTCACCCATCTGATCGAGGTCTATCAGCACCTCAGCGCCGAACTGGAGCGGGAAAACCGCGCCCATTGGCTTAACGAGGAAATGGAGGTCCTTACCTCCCGCGAAACCTATGATCCGCATCCCGAGGACGCCTGGAAGCGGCTGAAGATGCGGCTGCGCAAGCCGCAGGAACTGGCGATCGTGCAGGGCGTTGCGGCGTGGCGCGAGCGCGAGGCGCGCGAACGCGACGTGCCGCGCGGCCGCGTGCTCAAGGACGACGCGATCTACGAGGTGGCGCAGCAGGCGCCGCGCGACGCGGCAGCCCTGGGCAAGCTGCGCACGACGCCGAAGGGCTGGGAACGCTCCTCGACGGCGACGGCGCTGCTCGGCGCGGTCAACACCGCCCTTGCCTTGCCCAAGGAGCAGATGCCGAAACTGCCAAAGAGTTTCCAGCCGCCCGAGGGCTCGAGCGCCGCGGCGGAACTGTTGAAGGTGCTGCTGCGGATCGTCGCCGAAAAGGAAGGCGTCGCCTCCAAGGTGCTGGCCTCCAGCGACGACATCGACCGTATCGCCGCCGAGGGCGAGGAAGCCGACGTACCGGCCCTGCAGGGCTGGCGGCGCGCGGTGTTCGGCGAGGCCGCGCTCAAGCTGGTACGCGGCGAGATCGGCATCAAGTTCGACAAGCGCAAGATTGCGGTGTTCGACCTGTAGACGTCCCTCGCGGATTTTCCTTCTCCCCTTGCGGGAGAAGGAAAAAGTGCCCTGCTCAAACCATGCCGAGCAGGTGCAGCGCGAACCAGATCCATCCCAGCAGGAGAATCACCGCACTGACGAAGAATGACCGGCTGCGCAGCAGCAGATTGTTGCTGGTCAGGTGAACCCAGGCGTGGAAATAGCGCGATGCGACGAAAATCCACATCAGCGCCAGGGTCAGATAGTTGACGCCGTTGGTCAGGTGCAGCGTCAGGCACAGCACATAGAACAGCACCGGCAGCTCGAACTGGTTGGTGAGATTGGCGGCAACGGTGACGCTGGAGGCCGGCTCGGTCGAACGCACCTTGAACTGAGCTGGCTTCGCCTCGCCTGACCTGATTGCGCCGTATCTGCGGCGACCCAGGATGCAGTAGACGATGTAGATCAGCAGCACATGCGCCAGAACAGGCCAGAAGATCGTGGTCTGGTTCACGAAGTTTCCCCTACCCGGCTAAGCTTTGCGCGCGGCATCAGGCCAGGCGTTTCTGGCCTGCCAGCCAGAAGGCGGCAATGACGATCACCGGGACGGCGAAAAGCGCGAATTTGGTGACGGTGAGCGCCGAAGCCAAAGACAGCGAGTCCGGATTCGCCGACAGGAAATCGGACAGAAGCCGCGCTACCGCGATGTTCTGGGCGTAGTCGGCAAGCGTGTAGGGCAGCACCAGGACCAGCGCGAAGATCGACTGCAGCTGCACCGGCTGCACGCGGAAAGCCTTCAATCGCCGGCCGGTGGCCAGGATCAGGCTGACCAGCGTCACAGACAGCAGCGCCGGGAACAACAGAGCGAAGGTCAGATAGTGCCAGACGAGAATGATCTCGCCGCCGCGCCGGCCGAGTGCCGTCAGCCAGGCCATGCCTTCGTCCGGAGTGAAACCGAAAATACGCATGTCGAGTGATGGCAAGCCGCCGCTCAACTGGCGGAAGTAGAGGAATTCCATAGCCGTCATGGCGGTGAAAACCACCGCCGACAGGAAACAGAGTGCGCCTGCGTGGCGCGGCAGCCGCAGGATCGTTGCCGTCAGGCTCCGCCCGAGCCCGTACTGGTCAGGCTCCGCCGGGATAGTTCGGGCTTTCGCGGGTAATCGTGACGTCATGGGCGTGGCTTTCACGAAGTCCGGCATTGGATATGCGCACAAAGGTGGCGCGCTCGCGGAAATCGGCAAGGTCGCGGCCACCAACATAACCCATAGCGGCTTTCAGCCCGCCCGCAAGCTGGTGCAGCACACCAGACACAGGTCCTTTGTAGGGAACCTGCCCTTCGATGCCTTCCGGGACCAGTTTCAGCGTGTCGCGCACCTCGGCCTGGAAGTAGCGATCGGCGGAGCCGCGGGCCATGGCGCCGACCGAGCCCATGCCGCGATAGGCCTTGAAGGAGCGGCCCTGATGCAGATAGACCTCGCCCGGGCTTTCGTCGGTTCCGGCCAGCAGCGAGCCGATCATGGCCGCACTGGCGCCTGCGGCCAACGCCTTGGCCAGATCGCCGGAATATTTGATGCCGCCATCGGCGATCACCGAGACGCCGGATTTGTGCGCCGTCTCGACCGCCGACATGATGGCCGAGAGCTGCGGCACGCCGACGCCGGCAACGATGCGGGTGGTGCAGATGGAACCCGGGCCGATGCCGACCTTGACGGCGTCGGCGCCGGCGTCGATCAGCGCCTGCGTGCCCGCGGCGGTGGCGACGTTGCCAGCCAGGATGCGGACGGAGTTGGATAGTTTTTTCGCCCGCGTGACGGCGTCGAGCACGCGCTGCGAGTGGCCATGCGCGGTGTCGATCACCAGA
>NZ_RZQE01000508.1:0-4119 GCF_004022955.1 Mesorhizobium sp. M7A.F.Ca.US.002.01.1.1
CGCATCTGGAGAACCTCGGCAATTTCGTCGACCAGGTGGCGATCAAGAATTTTCAGGAAGTGCTGCTTGGCCAGAAGACGGCCAAGGACGTCGCCGACCAGTGGGCTGCCTTCCTGACCAAGGAACAGCAGGACTGGCTGGCGAAGAACAAGAAGTAGTTTTTCTTCCCTTCTCGCCGTTCAAGGGGAGAAGGTGTCACGAAGTGACGGATGAGGGGCGGCGCTATGCCTCGATAGGTTCGCGCTGCCCCTCATCTGCCTGCCCGTCATCCGCAGCAGCTGCGGAGGGTGGACCGGCATCTTCTCCCCGTGAACGGGGAGAAGGACGCTGTCCCCGACGCCGTTCCAGGAGCGCCCCCGAGCCAATGACCTACGCCGTGTCCGAAATACGATCCGTCGGCAAGCCGCGTCGCAAGCGGCTATCCCATGCCGCTATCGAGCCATGGCTCTATCTCAGCCCGGCGATCATCCTGCTGGTCGTGGTGCTTCTGGTGCCGCTGGTCATCGGCATCAGCTACTCCTTCCGCAAGTTCTCCGCCTTCAAGTCCGAATATGTCGGGCTCGGCCAGTATCAGGCGATGCTGTCGGATCAGGTGCTGGGCCAGGCGCTGGTCAACACGTTGTGGTGGACGGTCGCCAGCCTTTTCTTCCAGTTCTTCCTCGGCCTTGGCCTGGCGCTTCTGCTCGACAAGCCGTTTCGCGGCCGCAAGGCTGTACAAGCCCTGGTGTTCCTGCCCTGGGCGGTGCCGTCCTTCCTGTCGGGCCTGACCTGGGCCTGGCTGTTCAATCCGATCATCGGCCCGCTGCCGCACTGGCTGTTTGCATTGGGGCTGAAGGCCGAGCCGACCAATGTGCTGTCCGATCCGTCAACCGCCATGTGGGGGCCGATCGTCGCCAATATCTGGTTCGGCATTCCTTTCTTCGCCATCACGCTCTTGGCGGCGCTGAAGTCGATCCCGTCGGAACTGCATGAGGCGGCGGCGATCGACGGCGCTTCGCCCTGGCAGCGCTTCACCAAGGTGACGCTGCCGTTTCTGGCGCCGACCATCGCCATCACCGTGATGTTGCGCACCATCTGGATCGCCACCTTCGCCGACCTGATCTTCGTGATGACGGAGGGCGGGCCAGCCGGCTCGACCAACACTGTGCCGGTCTACATCTATGTCAGCGCCTTCAAATCGCTGGACAAGGGCTATGCCTCGGCGGTGGCCGTGCTGCTATTGGTCCTGCTCATTGCCTATGCGATTGCGCTGATCGGTATCCGCCGCACGCTTGTGAGGCACGTCTGATGATCGCAGGACGTTCAACCTCGCAGCGCTTCTTCGGCGGCATCGGCCTCTACGCGGCAATCGCGGCTTACGTGCTCTTTGCCTTGTTCCCGATCTACTGGACGCTGAGGATCTCGGTCACGCCGGAGCGGCTGCTTTATTCCGAAGGCATCACCTTCTGGCCGTCGCACATGACGCTGCAGAACTTCGTAACCGTGCTCGAGGCCACCGATTTCCCGCGCTATTTCCTCAACAGCGTCATCGTCTCGGTATCGACGGCGGCACTGGTGACAATCATCGCCACGCTTGCCGGCTATGCCATGTCGCGCTTCACCTTTCGCGGCAAGGCAGCACTGGCGCTGATGTTGCTTTTGACCCAGACCTTTCCGCTGGTGATGGTCATTCCGCCGATCTACCGCGTGATGGGTCAGATCGGACTGATCAACAGCCTGACCGGGCTGATCATCATCTACACCGCCTTCAACACGGCTTTTGCCACCTTCCTCATGCAGTCCTTCTTCGACGGCATCCCCAAGGATCTGGAGGAAGCGGCGATGATCGACGGCTGCACGCGTGCGCAGGCGATGCGCAAGGTGATTGTACCGCTGACGCTGCCGGGCATGGGCGCCACGCTCGGCTTCGTCTTCACCGCCGCCTGGAGCGAGCTTCTGTTCGCGCTGATGCTGATTTCCAGCGACGACCAGAAGACCTTCGCCGTCGGCTTGCTCACCTTCATCGGCAAGTTCGCCGTCGATTGGGGACAGATGATGGCGGCATCCATCCTGGCGTTGATCCCGGTCTGCATCTTCTTCGCCTTCCTGCAACGCTATCTCGTCACCGGCCTGACCGCCGGCGCCGTCAAAGGATAGATCGATGGCCTCTGTTACGCTCGAGAAGGTCCGCAAGGACTATGGCGCCGTCCGCGTCCTGCACGCGGTCGACCTTGAAATCGCCGATGGCGAGTTCGTCGTCCTGGTTGGGCCGTCGGGCTGCGGCAAGTCCACGCTTTTGCGCATGATCGCCGGGCTGGAGGAGGCTTCCGGCGGCGAGATCCGCATTGGCGAGCGGCTGGTCAATGACGTAGCACCCAAGGACCGCGACATCGCCATGGTGTTCCAGTCCTACGCGCTTTATCCGCATATGGACGTGTCGAAGAACATGGGCTTCAGCCTGCTCCTGAAGAAGGCGGAGAAGGCGACGATCGACTCCAGGGTGGACGGCGCCGCCAAGCGGCTCGGGCTCGACACCTTCCTGCAGCGCCTGCCGCGGCAATTGTCCGGCGGCCAGCGCCAGCGCGTCGCCATGGGCCGGGCGATCGTGCGCGACCCCAAGGTCTTCCTGTTCGACGAGCCGCTGTCGAACCTCGACGCCAAGCTGCGCGTCCATATGCGCGCCGAGATCAAGGCGCTGCACCAGCAACTGAAGACGACATCGGTCTATGTCACGCACGACCAGATCGAGGCGATGACCATGGCCGACCGGATCGTCGTCATGCATGACGGGCTGATCCAGCAGGTCGGCGCGCCGCTCGATCTCTACGACCGGCCGGCCAACATGTTCGTTGCGGGTTTCATTGGTTCACCCGGCATGAATTTTCTGCCGGCGACGGTTCGTAAGGGCGCTACGTTGGAGGCCGTACTGACCGACGGCCAGGCGCTGCGGCTGCCGGAAGGCCTGCCACTGACCCACGGTGACGCCATCACCGTCGGTTTGCGGCCCGAGCATATCAAGCTGGCGGACGAGGGTGCGTTGAAGGGCGAGGTGGGTGTGGTCGAGCCGCTCGGCCTTTCGACGCAGTTCTACGTCAAGCTAGCCAGCCAGCAGCTGTGCGTCTTTGCCATGGGCCGTGCCGGCGTCAAGTCCGGCGACGTGGTGCGGTTGGCGGCCGAACCGGACCAGCTGCATCTGTTCGATGCGAAAAGCGGCGAGCGCATCGGCTGAGGGGACGCAGCCGGGTCGGATGCGGGCAGCCGGATCAGGCGCCGCTATCGGGCGGGACATGCACGGTAACGCTACATTTCAATTGGATAAAATAGCGGAACGTCCAAGAGACATTTCCGGAACCTAACAGGATCGCTCGGACCTTTGCGTCTAGGGCGCAAGACCTTAGTCCCGCCGTCTTCTCAAAAGAACGGAGGTCATTTCGCCGCGAACTAGGCCACCGTCGGAGTTAGTCAACACCGACGGTGGCCCCTGCAATATGGGCGAGTGGGTTGTGTGCGGATATGGTGTGATCGCGGAAGGCGATTGTAGACCGCTAACCGCGAGGGCTTCTTTTGGACAGCGGCGAGCTGTCCAACGGGTTTTCAGCCGATTTGGCCGATCGCCGCTCCTTCAGCCACAGGGACTTCTTTCTCCTTGCCAGGTTCTCGTCTCGAACGCTGTCTTCGGCGGTCACTCCGCCATGCATCGCGGCAATCACGTAGTCGGCTCTGTTGGTTCGAAAGTCGCCTTTTTGTACGGACATCGTTTTCTCCCAGTGCGAGGCATTTCCCCCCTTTTTGCCTGACGCTGAAACTAACTACCTATCCGTGGTGCAAGTCTACCAATTGGCGATTGTATTAAAACGATACACTCAGATGGTGCGATCGCACGAGAGGAGCCCATCCTGGCGAGGCTTCTTCATTGACCCTGTTGTGATCCTTGCGGGGGTGCCGCGGCGGGAGGTGTCGGAGCCTGCGGTGCGGGTTCCGTGGAAGGCGTGGCGGGGCTGTCAGGCTGAGGTGCAGGCGGTGCGGCCTCTTCCTCAGTCAGAACCTGGTCAGTCCTGGCCTTGATCTCATCGGCCGTCTGCTGGCTTATCAGCCCGTTGCTGACGGCAAAGCCAGCAGCCAGAGCGACAAGGGCTGCAA
>NZ_RZQE01000509.1:0-4107 GCF_004022955.1 Mesorhizobium sp. M7A.F.Ca.US.002.01.1.1
ATCCTCGCCCGCGCGGGAAGCCGACACACCCCCCAGCGGAATGGAGCGCGAGCCGCCGGTGCCGCCGCCGGCCTTCAATTCATCGGTATCGCCCTGGCGGACATGGATTTTGTCGATGTCGAGATTGAGCTTTTCCGACAGGAACTGCGCATAGGCGGTGGCGTGTCCCTGTCCGTTGGTCTGGGTGCCGATCTTCAGCGTCACCGTGCCGTCGCCATTGAGTTCGACGAAGGCCGGCTCCGAGCCCGGAAAGGCACAGGCCTCGATATAGGTCGCCATGCCGAGACCGCGGATTTTTCCGCCGGCCTTCGACTGCGCCAGCCGCTCCGGAAACGCTTTCCATTCGGATTGCTCAATGGCGCGCTCCATATGGCCTTCGAATTCACCGGTGTCGTAGAGGCGGCCGGTTTGCGTCCGGTAGGGAAATTGCTCCGGCCGGATGAAATTGCGGCGGCGGATCTCCTCGACGGGCAGGCCGAGATCGTGGGCGCAGGCATCGACCAGCTTTTCCAGCAGGAAGGCTGCTTCCGGCCGACCGGCACCGCGATAGGCATCGACCGGGCAGGTGTTGGTGTAGAGGCCGGTCACCGAGACGTCGAGCGCCTGGATATCGTAGACACCGGTCGACATGGTGACGCCGATATAGGGGATGAACGGACCATATTGCGAGATATAGGCGCCGATGTTGGCGAGCAGGTCCACCTTCATGCCGAGAAAGCGGCCGTCCTTGTCCAGCGCCATCTCGGCCGTGACGAAATTGTCGCGGCCTTGCGCGTCGGTCAGAAAGTGTTCCGTGCGGTCGCCGGCCCACTTCACCGGGCGGCCAAGCCGCTTCGCCGCTTCCAGCACCAGCGGATATTCGCGGTAGACGAAGCTCTTGGGCCCGAAACCACCGCCGACATCAGGCGTGATGACGCGCAACTGGCCCTTCTTGATCTTGAACACGCTGGCCAGGATGTACTGCATGGAGTGCACGCCTTGCGACCCGGTGGTCAGCACGAAGCGCTTCTCCTCGACGTTCCATTCGCCGATCGCGGAGCGCGGCTCCATGTAGTTGCAGACCAGCCGGTTGTTGACGAACTCGATGCGGGTGACGTGTGCGGCCTTGGCGAAAGCCGCTTCGGTCTTTTTCCTGTCGCCCATGTGGTAGCTGAAGGCGCGGTTGGAACCGAGCTCCGGCCAGACCAGCGGCGTGCCTTCGGCAAGTGCATTTGCGGTCCCGGAAGCCGCGTCTTCGCCGTCATAGTCGACATCGATCAATTCAGCGGCATCCTGCGCCAAGGCACGGCTGTCGGCGACGACGAAGGCAACGGCATCGCCGACATAGTTGACGCGGTCGCGGCACAGGATCGGGATGTCGCGCGTCGGCGCCTTGGTGCCGTCCGGCTGTTCCTGCATGACGCCGGATTTCAGATCGCCGAGATGGGCAAGGTCCTTGCCGGTCAGTACCAGATGGACGCCAGGTGCGGCCTTCGCCGCCTCGGTCGAACCGATGGTGAAGCTGGCCTTGGCGACCGGCGAACGCAGGACATAGCCATGCAGGACGCCAGCCGGCTGGATGTCGTCGGTATAAAGGCCCTGGCCCTGGATGAAGGCGGCATCCTCGCGCCGCAGCACGGATGCGCCCATGCCGAATTTCGGTGTGACGACGGTCATGGATGCCTCGTGATGATGACAGGAGAACGAACGCCTGAAATAGGCATTGCCTCAGTTTTGTCGAGGGGCCGTTTCGTGTAAAGAGCGCGGACTTCAAATTTCTTGGACCAGCGGACACAATCCGCCGCCAAGGCAATCGACAGGAAAACCCACGGAATGCGCACGGACACCGGCCAGGTCTTCAAGCTCGAAGACTATCGCCCCAACGACTACCTCATTCCGCAAACCGACCTCACCTTCCGCCTTTCGCCAGACGCAACGCGTGTCACCGCCGTGCTCACGATAGAGCGCCGTGACGGCGTCTCCGTGTCGGCACCGTTGGTGCTCGACGGCGACGGGCTGACGCTCAAGCGCATCGAGATCGACGGCAAGAAGGTAAAACCGGCGGATCTGCTGGCGACGCCCGACCAGTTGACCATCCTCGAGCCACCGGTGGCGCGGCGCTTCCAGTTGCTCATCGAGACCGAGGTGGCGCCGGCGGGCAACGAAGCCCTGATGGGCCTCTACCGCTCGAGCCACGTCTACTGCACGCAATGCGAAGCCGAGGGCTTTCGCCGCATCACCTATTTCCTCGACCGTCCCGATATCCTGTCCGTCTACACGGTGCGCATGGAGGCAATGCGCGACGAGGCGCCGCTGCTCCTGTCCAACGGCAACCCGCTCGAAAAGGGCGACCTCGGCGACGGCTGGCATTATGCCGTGTGGCACGACCCTTTCCCCAAGCCGTCCTATCTGTTCGCATTGGTGGCCGGCAATCTCGGCCGGCTCGCGGACAGTTTCGTCACCCTGTCCGGCCGCACGGTCGAGCTCGGCATCTATGTCGAGCCCGGCAAGGAGACGCTGGCCGGCTATGCGATGGACGCCCTGAAGCGGTCGATGAAATGGGACGAGGAGGCGTTCGGCCGCGAATACGATCTCGACGTCTTCAACATCGTCGCCGTGTCGGACTTCAACATGGGCGCGATGGAGAACAAGGGCCTCAACATCTTCAACGACAAATATGTGCTGGCCGACCGGGAGACCGCGACGGACGCCGATTTCGCCAATATCGAGGCGATCATAGCGCATGAGTATTTCCACAATTGGACAGGCAACAGAATCACTTGCCGCGACTGGTTCCAGCTCTGCCTGAAGGAAGGCCTGACGGTTTTCCGCGACCACGAATTCTCCGCCGACCAGCGCTCGCGCGCGGTCAAGCGTATTGCCGAGGTGCGGACCTTGCGCGCCCACCAGTTTCCAGAGGACCAGGGCCCACTGGCGCATCCGGTGCGGCCGCGCCGCTACCGCGAGATCAACAATTTCTACACCGCGACGGTCTACGAGAAGGGCTCCGAAGTGGTGCGCATGATCCGCACAATTCTCGGTGCCGACGTGTTTCGCGCCGGCATGGACCTCTATTTCGAGCGGCACGACGGTGACGCGGCGACGATCGAGGATTTCATCAAGGTGTTCGAGGATGCGTCCGGCCGCGACCTGTCGCAGTTCGCGCTCTGGTATCATCAGGCGGGAACGCCGAACCTGACGATCAGTTCGGCGCACAATCCGGCCGCGCAGGAGTTCACACTCGAAATCGAGCAGTCGGTGCCGCCGACACCCTCCGAAAGCCGCAAGCGGCTGATGCACATCCCGCTCGCTTTCGGGCTGATCGGCGCCGGCGGCAAGCCTGTGCCGTATAGTAGCGTCGAGGGCGCCAGCGTCGAGGACGGCGTCATCCATATCCGCAAGCGTCGCCACATGGTGCGGTTTTCAGGCGTCACCGAGCGCCCGGCCGTGTCGCTCAACCGCGGCTTTTCGGCGCCGGTGACGTTGTCCGTCGAGCAGAAAGCCGACGACCAGTTCTTCCTTGCCCGCCATGACGGCGACGCCTTCTCGCGCTGGCAGGCCTTCAACACATTGCTGACCGATGCGCTGATATCAGCGTTCCGCGAGATCCTCGGCGGCAAGCAGCCGGCCTTTGCGCCGCGGCTGACCGAGCTCGCCGGCAGCATTGCCGGCGACGAGACGCTGGAGCCGGCCTATCGGGCATTGGCGCTGGCCCTGCCCGGCGAAGCCGACATTGCCCGCGACATCGGCAGGAACATCGACCCCGATGCCATCTATGCGGCTCGCGAGGCACTGGCGCCGGCGATCGGCACTGCGAACCGGGACGTTTTTTCGGGCCTCTACCTCAGCCTTGCCGACAGAGAAGCGTTCAGCCCCGACGCCGCAAGCGCCGGACGACGCGCCTTGCGCAACACCCTGCTGGATTATCTGTCGCTGCAGCCGGGCGGAGCGGAACTCGCTGCCGGGCATTTCCAGTCCGCGACCAACATGACCGACCGCGCGGCAGCACTTGCCGTGCTCGCGCATCGTCACCACGGTTCGCCCGAGGCGGTCGAGGCGCTGGCGGCTTTCGAGACGACCTACGGGTCCGACCTGCTGATCATGGACAAATGGTTCCAGATCCAGGCC
>NZ_RZQE01000050.1:0-22302 GCF_004022955.1 Mesorhizobium sp. M7A.F.Ca.US.002.01.1.1
GAACAGGCCCTTGGCCGGTCCGTCATAGCCCATGCCGCGTGCCGTCGCGTGCTTGATCTGCATCAGTCCCCAATGGCCGTTGTTGTAGGCTTTCGGGTTGAAGGTGCTCTCGCGGTTGACGACATGGCGCACCAGGTCCACCGGCACCTGGTAGATCGCCGCATATTTCTCGATCAGCCGCTCGACATCGCCACGCACGCCCGTCGCGTGTTCTTCTTGCACGGGCCCTGCCGGAAACTGGACCAGGGCCGCCGGGTTCTGCGGCACGACATAGGCGACCTGCTGGACGCCGGGCATGCGGTCGCCCTTGGCGGTTGCCGGCACGATCAGCCCCGCGGTCGTATAAGTCTCGGCCGCCTTGACCGGTTCGTTCGCATTTGCCGGCGGCGGCGCCTGCCAGGCATTGGCGGTCATCACCGCGGGCACGGCTGGTGCCGCCGGTGTCGATCCGGCAAAAGCGGCGGTCGCCGCAGCCGGCTGTGCGGCGGAATCGGGCGGCAGCTCGGCCGTCTGAACGGGGGCGATCCCCGATGATTCCGGCAGCACCGAAACCGTCTCCGGCAGAGGCACGGTGAAGCCGGCATCAGCGCCGGCGGCGGTCGCTGTTTCGGTGAGAGCAGGCGCGGACTTCATCTGCGAGGTCGACGTGCAGCCGCTGATGCCGGCGGCGGCCAGGATCACGCCGATCGCGATAAGGTTGAGTTTTGCTGGCAAGCCGCGCTCGGGTCCGGTTTGTCGGGTTGTTAAGAAATCCCTTACACCAGCGATTCAGGCCGGGCAATCGGGGCGATCAGGTGGTTTTCGGGTGGCGAGACGCGGGCGGCGATGCCATATTGTTCCGGATATGTACTGGGACGAATCCCGGATTTCGCCACTTTGCGGGAAGGAACGCATCATGGTCACGACAGCTTCGATCACGGCCGGCCACGCAGTGTTAGAAACAGTGATCGGTTTCATGGGCATTGCCTGGAGCGAAAAGGGCCTGATCCGGCTCTGCCTGCCCGAACGCAGCCGCGAAGCGGTGGAACGGCGCCTGCTGCGTCACGGTGGCGTTTCCGCTTCCACGGCGCAGCCGCCATGGGTGGTCGAGCTGATCGCAGCGATCAAGGCCTATGCGGCGGGCGAGGATGTCGATTTCTCCGCCGTACCGGTCGATCTCGACGGCGTCGACGATTTCCGCCTCGCCATTTACGACGCGGCGCGAAAACTCTCCTTCGGCGAAACCACCACCTATGGTGAGCTGGCCAAGACCGCCGGCCATGCCGGGCTCGCCCGCGAAACCGGGGCCGCCCTTGGAGCCAATCCGGTGCCGCTGGTCATCCCTTGCCATCGCATCCTTGCCGCCGGCGGCAAGATCGGCGGCTTCTCGGCGCCGGGCGGCTCGGTCACCAAGGAGAAGATGCTGGCCATGGAAGGCGTGCGCGTCGGCCCGCCGCCGCCGGCGCAGGTATCGTTCGGGTTTTGAGCGGCGGCCGGCGCTGGCAGAAGGCCTGGATCAGTACATCGGTCGCTTATTGACCGGGTTGGCGGGCACCGGCTGCATCACGTCCCAATGCTCGGCGATCTTGCCGTTTTCAACGCGAAAAATGTCCACGATGACGGTCTCCGGCATGTTACCTGCCCTCGGTTGAACGACCTGGGTCCATGACGAGGTCGCCTTCGGCGATCACCCGCTTGAAGTCGACTTTTTGTTTTGGCCAATTGGCGACACCCATGCTTTCGAGAAGCTTTTTGACCGAGTCTCGGCCATCCGTCATCGTCGGGTTATGCTGAATGTAAGCCTCGGCCCAATAGCGGTCCAGCGCGGCAAGGTCATGGTCGCCGAACAGCGCCTGATAGGCTTTCAGGACAAGCGTCCTGTTTTTTTGAGTCAATTCATGCTGTTGCAGCACCTGCTTGACCGGCTTGGTGTTTCCCGCATGCGCCGCGGCGGTGAGCGCCGCGACCGCGAAAGCGGCCGCCGCGAAGGATTTAAGTTGCAGCACGGATGTCTCCCTCGGTTGCTTCGGTGTCAGGCCAATGCGCGCGCAACGAGCACCGTATCGACATACTGCCGCATGCGGATGATCTTGCCGTCCCGCAGTTCGTAGAGATGAGCGAAGGGGGCCGTCATGGATTTTCCCGTCGCCTTATATGTACCGGAATACACGCCGAAGGCCGCCACCCGGTCGCCATCGGCAATGAAGCTGTGCACGTCGGCGTGGTATCCGATCCACTCCGAGCCGAGCCGCTTGAAGACCCCCTGCATCAGGGCCTCGATGCCGACATAGGTGCCGGCATAGGGGAATCCTTCCGCCTCGGTCCATTCGATGTCGGCGGAAAGAACGGCCAGCAGATTGCGGCCGTTCTCCTCGGAAGTTCCCTCGTAGGTTCCACGGATCAAATCGAGGTTCGTCGCCATGTCAGCCCCACTTCATCTCGCCCTTGGCGACCTTGGATCCGACATCGAGGGCGACGCCCATACCGAGGCCGGGGAAGCGGGTCTCCATGGCGGCCTTCAACGCGGCGCTGTCTGCCGCCTTGTCCAGTTCTTCCTCGAAGGTGAGGAGATAGGACTTGGTGAACTCCACCGCCGAAGGACCGATCGCGGCATCGGGGGCCATGTGGCCGGGCACCACGACAGCGGGCCTGCGGGCGGCAATCGCGTCCAGCGTCTTGATCCAGGCGGCACGGCTTTCCCTGGTCTGCGTGCCGGCGGTCCAGACGTGAACGCCCGAGAAGATCATCACCCCGCCGAAAACGGCATTGAGCGACGGCACGAACAGATAGCGGCGGTTGGCCAATCCTTCTTCCGCATTGACGATCTCTACAGTCTCGCCATCGACCGTCAGCGTTGCGCCGTCGAATGCCTCGGGGAGGACGATGTCGGAAAGCGCCTGCGGGCCATTTTCCTTCAGTTGCGGACCCCAGACGGCGAGCTTCTTCTCCACATTGCCCTTGATGGCTTCCAGCGTGGCGGAGGCAGCGATGACTTTTGCCTCCGGGAAGGCGTCCCTCACCGGCTTCAGGCCGAAGTAGTAATCGGGATCGGACTGAGTGACATAGATGGTGGTCAGCTTCTTGCCGGTGGCCTTGAGGGCATCGGCGAGCGCCTTGCCGTCCGGATAGGTGAAGCCGCCGTCGATCAACAGGGCTTCGCTCGGCCCCGACAGTAGCACCGGCGCACGGAAGAAACCGTTTGGACCCGCCGGGAAGTGTTTCCAGCCAAGCTTGGCGCCGGCGGCCTGGCCGCTGTCGATGGGCGCGAAAACGGCGGTTGCGCCGAGGGCCAATGAGGTCTTCATGATCTGTCTCCTCGTGAACATGGAATATCTCCGTTGAATGAAAGGGGATCGGGTGCGGCTACGGGCCCGCAGGGCGGACGGTAGACGGCACGGTAAGCCCTCTGGATTAATCAATAAATTGGCCGTAATAATACAAACTGTATGTTGAAAGCTTACAATGAGCCTTCGTGGTGGAATCGATAAACCTCAATCGCCTCGCCTATTTTGCCACCGTGGTCGACGCAGGTTCCTTTACCCGCGCGGCCGAGCGGCTTGGCATCACGAAAACAGTCGTCAGCCAACAAGTCGCTCGCCTCGAGGCTGAGCTGCGGACCACGCTTCTCGTGCGCACGACGCGAAGGGTCGAGCCGACGGAAGCAGGCCGTCTTCTGCATGCACGCTGCGTTCTGATCCTGCGGGATGTCGAAGAAGCGGTCGCCGAGGTTGGCGAGGCCAACGCCGAGGTGGCCGGTGTGCTGCGTGTTTCCGCGTCCAATGACTATGGCGCGATCGTGCTGGCCCCGATCGCCGCCCGCTTTCGCCAGAGATTTCCGGCCTGCGGCGTCGAACTGGTCATTTCCGATGCCATAATTGACTTGATCGGCAACAAGATCGACCTGTCCATCCGGGTTGGCTGGCTGGATGACTCCAGCCAGCAGGCGCGACGCATCGGCACCTTCCGGCAAATCCTGGTCGCGTCGCGGGATTTCGCGGCCGGGATCAGGGTGAACAAGCCGGAAGATCTTTCTTCCTTGCCGCTCGTTGCCAATGCCGTGCTTCGCAAGCCGTTCACCTGGAACTTCACCCGAGGCGATTCCGAGCCGCGCACCATCACCCTGCGCGAGGCGTTCTCCATCAACTCGACGCCCGCCGTACTGGAAGCGACGCTCGCCGGCGGCGGACTGGCAGTTCTGCCGGACTATCTGGTCGTCGACTATCTATCGCAAGGCCGCCTCGTCCACGTGCTCCCCGACTGGGCGCTGCCCTCCGGCGGCATTCACGTGGTCTATCCGGCGGCGCGCTTTCGCCCGCAAAAGGTGACGCAATTCGTGTCCATGCTCACGGAACATATCCGGGATTGAGAGCAATGGCTGCCGGTCGACAAGCGCTAGTTGTTATGGAAGAACCGCCGGCGGAAATGCCGGTCGTTGTCCGGCCGCTTGCAGTTGTAGACCGGGCAGGACTTTGTGTCGGCGCTCGGCACGTAGGCTCGTGTCCTCACCTCGCCCATGCTGCAGAATCGCTGGCTCTGCACATAGCGGTCGTAGAGCGGCAGTCCCGGCACTCGCTTCGACTGGTAGCGCAGGATGACCGCCCCCTGCCGGGCGATCGTCGCCTGAACCTTGCCGCAGCTCATACGCGTCGGGTCGTAGCGCGAGATCGCCTGAGCCTGAGCGGCGACAAGCGTCAGGCAGGCGGCAAGCAGAATGGTTTTCATGGTCCTCTCCCTGATCCGCCGCCCAGGGACGTCGCGATCCGTCGTGACGCTCTCACGCGATTGGGGCGGCCATTGGGCAGCGCCCTGATCACGGCTTTCTCACACAGTCTTGTTTTTTGTGCGAAAGCAGCCTATATGCCTTCCATTGATATTTCGGCCGATCGATCCGGGCCTCGCGATAATCGCGTTTGCTGACGTCTATCTCCAAAATCTCGATGCACACCGGCTGGACCTCGGTCCGGTCAATCTAAAGCAAATGTGAAGGACTATCTAAATGGCAACTGGAACGGTCAAGTGGTTCAACGCCACCAAGGGCTTCGGCTTCATTCAGCCTGACGCGGGCGGCGCGGACGTATTCGTCCACATCTCCGCTGTCGAGCGTGCTGGACTGTCGACCCTGGTCGAAGGCCAGAAGATCAACTTCGAGATCGAGCAGGACCGCCGCACTGGCAAGTCGTCCGCTGGATCTCTGAGCAAGGCAGCCTGATTTTGCGATAGCGCGCGCCGGGCGAGAGTTCGGGGCGCGCGGCAAGTCACGGATGTACTGACAGTCGCGCGAGAAGCGCGCTGGAGCGGAAAGACCCGACAAGCTGGATCAGCAGATAGCTGCCAGCCCGGACCGGACGCTCCCGATCAGGCTACCAAGCATGGGAAGGCGGGATTTATCCCGCCTTTTTTGCTGTCTGGGTTAGGTGGCGCAGCCTGCACTATGGTTCCAACTTGTGGTACTTTTAGCCCAGTAGTGGTACCATTCGGCCATGACCAAACTTGAGCAGATCGAAAAATCCGTCGCCGAACTGAGCCCCGAGGAACTGAAGGCGTTTGCCGCCTGGTTCGAGGCGCTCCAGGCGGATATGTGGGACCGGCAGATGGAAGCCGACGCGAAGGCGGGCCGTTTGGACAGGCTTGCCGAACAGGCGCCGGCTGACCATCGCGCTGGTCGGACGCGGCCTCTGTGAACCACGTCGCCTCTCCATCGTTCTGGGAGGCTTATGAAAAACTGCCATCGTCAATCAGAGCAAAGGCGGACAGGCGTTTTGCCCGACTGCGTTCGATCCTTTTCATCCCTCACTGCATTTCAAACAGGTCGGTCGCTATTGGTCGGCGCGAGTTGACGAAAACTATCGGGCTGTTGCCATACGCAACAATGAAGATGTGATCTGGTTCTGGGTCGGCACCCACGCCGACTACGACCATTTGTTGAAATAGCCCCTCCTTCAGGAGGAGAAGGCTACCCCACCCACTCGATCGGCACATGCCCCGGATCCGCTTCCACGCGGCCAAGCCATGCCGACACCGCCGGATAGGCGTCGAGCTGGAAACCGCCCTGCTCCGCCGTATGCGTATAGGCATAGAGCGCGATGTCGGCGACGCTGAGCGCGCTGCCGGCGAAGAAGGCATTGTTTTCCAGATGCCTGTTCATCACGCTGAGCGCCTTGTTGCCGCGCTCCAGCGTCACCGCCAGCCGCTCCGGGGTCGCATCCCCAGCACGTTCGGGAAAGGTCAGCAGCGCCTTGCGCACGGCTATGTAGGGCTCGTGGCTGTATTGTTCGAAGAAAAGCCATTGATACGCGAGCCCACGCTCATACCTGTCCGCCGGCAGGAAGCGTGTGCCTTCGGCGAGATAGAGCAGGATGGCGTTGGATTCGGCCAGCCGCCGGCCATCGTCGAACTCGAGCAGCGGCACCATGGCGTTCGGGTTCTTGGCGACAAAGTCGGCTTTGCGTGTGTCGCCTGTGTGCGAACTCACCTCGACGTTGGTGAAGGCCAGGCCAAGCTTCGCCATCAGCAGGCGCGGCTTGTAACAATTGCCGCTGTCGATCATGCCGTAAAGTATCATGGCTGTTCCCCCGAGCACTCTCTCCGCGCGATTATCGCAGCGGCGGCGGACTCAACCAATGATTTGTTTTGTCGCGACGATCAGCGCCGCTGATGTGTGAATAGTGGCGCCCCTAGCCGAACAGCGGGACGACATTGCCGCCGGTACCCAGCAGCGTGTCGATGTTCAGTGGCTCTTCCTCGAAAACGCTCCCCGCCAAGGCTGGGCGGGCGAGGAGAAAACCCTGCAGCAGGTCGACGCCGCCCTCGAGCGCGACGCGCAGATGGGTGGGCTGCTCGATGCCTTCGACCAGCACCTTGGCGCCGCGGTCATGCAAGCTGGAAACCAGCGGGCGGAAGAACCGTTCAGCGGCAGCGTGGCGACAGAACTCCGCGAACCAGGTGCCGTCGATCTTGACGATGTCGGGCTTGAGCAGGCTCACCCGCTCCTCGGTCGAGTGCCCGGTGCCGAAATCGTCGATGGCGATGCGGATGCCGTCGCGCCGCATTTCGCGCACCAGCCGCGCGAGAAGCGCGTCGTCCGCCGCCTGTTCGGTGATTTCGCAGACCAGCATGGCCGGCGCCAGGCCGAACTCGCCGAGATGCCTGGTCATCAGGCGAATCTCGGCCAGTGCCCGCCCGGCATGGTCGTTGATCAACGGATTGTAGTTGAAGAACAGGTCGAGCCCGTCGACGCCGATGTTGCGAAAATTCCTGAGATGCAGCGCCCGGCACATGGTTTCCACAAACAGCCGGTCCGAGACGGCAACGCTTTCGAAGAACATCTTTGGCGCGCCGGGGCGGCCCGCACGGTGCGGCTCGATCAGGGCTTCGGCCGCGACCGCGTGAAGGAACCGGCCGCGCGGCGCGAAAATCGGCTGATAGGCGCTGCGCAGCCGGAACTCGCCATACATGCCGTATTCGATGCCGACTTCGTCGACCCGGATCGCATCGCCGACATTGCGCCGCCGATCACCTCTCATGTCGCCACGCGGCGCCCAAAGGCCTTGACCGGCCGCGCCGAAGGCGTTGCCACGGCAGCAGCCGACGTGTCGACGGCGGCAGCGACAGGCGCCTGCCCGGCCTTGTCGAAGACGCCAAAGCTGGTCGGCGCCAATTCGGGTCGCGCCAGCACGAAACCCTGCACCATCGACGCACCCGATTTCTCGGCGAGCTCCAGTTGCCAGCCCTCCTCGATGCCTTCGAACACCGTATGGATGCCTTGCTCCTCGAAGTTCTTCACCATGGTGGTCAGCAACGCGAAGCCGGCGCCGGACTCCATCAGTTGCGTGATCCAGTAGGCATCGAACTTGACGATATCCGGCTTCAACTCCTTGACCCGGTTGATGTCGGAATCGTCGGCGCCATAATCGTCGACGGCGATGCGAAAACCGTTGGCTCTCAGTGCCGCGACGAAGCCGTGCAAGGCTTCCTGCGACGCCGATCGCTGCTCGGTCACCTCGCAGACGACGCGGCGCGGGTCGATGCCGGCCTCGTGCAGCACGAGCCGCATTTCGCGCAAGGCAGCGTCGGCAACAGTGCGTTCGGTGAACACCGACGGGTCGAAATTAACAAAGATCGACGCTTCCCGCGGCAGGCAGGCACCGGCGTTGAGAAGATGCAGCGTCCTGGTCAGCGCCTCGATATGCAGCCGGTCGGCGGCCGGACAGGTCGAGAAGAAATTCATCGGCGATTGTGGCTCGCCGTCGCGGAACGGTCGGATCAGCCCTTCGAACGCGACCACCGACAGCTTGCCTTCCTTGAAGGCGAAGATCGGCTGGAAAGCGCTTTGCAACGTGTAGATGCCCCAGACACCGGTGGAGGTGCCGTCGTCCTGACGGATGATGTGGGCAAGCCCGACGCTGCGCGACACGGTTCCTCGCTCCGCAATTGGTCTGCGATCCTGCCACTCAAGCCTCTACCGCTCGTTAATGAATTTATTGTTGCCGACCCCGGGTCCGATCACAGCTCCTTGAGACCTGGATCAGCCGACAATGCTTGCGTTGCGCGAAATCATGCGACATGAGAAGCGCCGCGGTCGCTCCTGGCCGCGCCGATCTTCCATGGAGACGTCAAGCTCATGGCCTTTCTTGCCGACACCCTTTCGCGCGTGAAGCCTTCCGCCACCATCGCGGTCACGCAGAAAGCGCGCGAGCTGAAAAATGCCGGCCGTGACATTATTGGCCTCGGCGCCGGCGAGCCGGATTTCGACACGCCCGACAACATCAAGAATGCGGCAATCGAGGCGATCCGCCGCGGCGAAACCAAGTATCCGCCGGTTTCGGGCATCGTGCCGCTGCGCGAGGCGATCGCAAAAAAGTTTAAGCGCGAGAACAATCTCGACTACAAGCCCGAGCAGACCATCGTCGGTACGGGCGGCAAGCAGATCCTGTTCAACGCCTTCATGGCGACGCTGAACCCCGGCGACGAGGTCATCATTCCTCGCCCCTACTGGGTCAGCTACCCCGAGATGGTGGCGATCTGCGGCGGCACCTCCGTGTTTGCCGACACCTCGATCGACAACGGCTTCAAACTGACCGCTTCCGTGCTGGAAAAGGCGATCACGCCGAAGACCAAATGGCTGCTGATGAACTCGCCGTCGAACCCGTCGGGTGCCGCCTATACCGAGGCCGAACTGCGCGCTCTGGCCGACGTGCTGTTGAAGCATCCGCATGTCTGGACGCTGACCGACGACATGTACGAGCACCTGACCTATGGCGATTTCGTCTTCAAGACCATCGCCGAGGTCGAGCCTAAGCTCTACGAGCGCACGCTGACCATGAACGGCGTGTCGAAAGCCTATGCAATGACCGGCTGGCGCATCGGTTATGCGGCGGGCCCGGTCCAACTGATCAAGGCGATGGACATGATCCAGGGTCAGCAGACATCGGGCGCCTGCACCATCGCGCAATGGGCATCCGTCGAGGCGCTGAATGGCCCGCAGGATTTCATCGCAAAAAACAAGGCGATCTTTCAAGGCCGTCGCGACCTCGTCGTCTCGATGCTCAACCAGGCGCGCGGCATCACCTGTCCGTCGCCGGAAGGGGCCTTCTATGTCTATCCCTCCTGCGCCCAGTTGATCGGCAAGAAGACCAAGGCCGGCAAGCCGATCGACACCGACGAAACCTTCTGCTCGGAATTGCTCGAAGCCGAGGGCGTCGCGGTGGTGTTCGGCTCGGCCTTCGGCCTCGGCCCCAACTTCCGCATCTCCTACGCCACCTCGGAGACGCTTCTGGAGGAAGCCTGCACGCGCATCCAGCGCTTTACGGCTTCGCTGACCTGAGCGGCGCACTTTGAACGCAGAACCCGGCTTCACTGCCGGGTTTTCAATGGGCCGTCAGCCTCACGCCTCGTGCTTGGTCTCTTTGGCCGAGCGCGCCTCGGCCGGCGCCAGCACGGCAACCAGCAGTGCGGCGGTGAGGAACGCGCCGATCGCTGCCGTCAGCATGGCGGCATGGAAGCCGCCGGCATAGGCGGCAGCATAGAGTTCATGCACGCCGCTTTCGCCCATCGCCGCATCGGTTGCGAAATCATGCCGCGAAATTGCAGCACGGGCGACCGCTTCCGCGTTGGCGACACCGGCATCGCCGAGATACCCGGTCAAAAGGTTGGTTGCCCGCATGCTCATCAAGGCGCCGAGCAAGGCGATGCCGATGGCAAGACCGCTCTGGCGGGTGGCATTGATGACCGCCGACACCATGCCCGAGCGTTCGCGCGGCGCATAGGACATGGCGGCAGCGCTGCCGGTCGGGATTGCAAGCGCATTGCCGAGGCCGCCGATGGCGAACAGAAGGCACAGCGTCGCGTAGGACGTCGAAGGACCGGCCCAGCACATGCCGAGCATGGACAGGCCGATAGCAACATAGCCGATGGTCATCAGCGCGGAGTGACCATAGCGCGCGCTCAGCCTGCCGATCCACGGCGACACCACGATCTGGACGATGAAGGCCGGCGCCATGCGCAGGCTGGTCTGCGTCGGCGACCAGCCCTGCACCTGCTGCAGGAACATCGAGAAGAAGAAGACGCTGGAATAGGAGGTGAAGCCGAGCGCGAACGAAGCGACATTGGCGACGGCAAAGCGGACGTCACGGAAGAGGCCAAGCGGCAGCATCGGCCGTGCCGTGCGCGCCTCGAAGCCGAGGAAAGCACCCAGGCCGACGACACCTGCGATGAGCGCCGTGACCGTCCTTGGCTCGCCCCAACCATTCTCGCCGGCCGAGATCAGGCCAAAGGTCAGCGCCCCCAGCCACAGGATGCTGAGAGCCAGGCCGACGAGATCGAGATGGGCATGTTCGGGATGCGCCGTCTCGTTGATCGAAGCAGCACCGAGCGCGATCGTGATCAGACCAAGCGGCAGGTTGATCAGGAAGATGCTTTGCCAGCCGACGGTCTCGACCAGGATGCCACCGAGGACGGGACCAACGAGCAGAGAGATGGCGGCGAACGACGCCCAGCCGCCAATGACGCCGGCGCGCTGGCGTGCATCGGGAAAGGCTTGCGTCAGGATCGACAGCGCGCCTGGAATGAGCAGCGAGCCGGCGATGCCCTGTACGACCCGGCCAGCCAGCAGCACCGGCAAATTGGGCGCGACGGCGCAGATCAGCGAGCCGGCCACGAAGATGCCGACGCCGGCCAGCCATGAGCGCTTGCGGCCATAGCGGTCGCCGATCAGGCCGGACGACAGCATGAAGGCCGACAGGCACAGCGTGTAGGCGTCGACCACCCATTGCAGGCCGCCGAAATCGGTTTGCAACGCCTGCTGGATGGTCGGCAGCGCGACATTGACGATGCTGACGTCGAGCAGAGCCACGAACGAACCAAGATAGACAGCGGCGACCAGGGGCAAACGGTGCTTTGACATGGCTATGTCCGGACGTGAGTTTCGCAAATTACTGGCCGACGGTCAGTTGAACGGGCGGCATGGCGCTGTCGATCCGGCGACTGAGTATGGCCTGCGCCATGGTACTGGACTCGCCGCGAGTCGCCCTCTTCTGAAAATGTTGCGGCTGGAATAGAAGCCGGGTTCCTGCGGACTGAGCATTCAGCCGTCATATTGTTCCGATGTCACCGCTTCCAGCCAGTCGGCATGGACATCGTCGAGCGCCTCCTGCATGGCGATATGCGTCATCGCCGATTTCGGCGCCGCGCCATGCCAGTGTTTTTCGCCAGGCGCGAACGAGATGACGTCGCCCGCCCTGATCTGCTGGACCGGGCCGCCCCACGTCTGGGCAAGCCCGGCGCCCACCGTCACGTAGAGCGTCTGGCCAAGCGGATGCGTATGCCAGTGGGTGCGCGCGCCCGGCTCGAAGCTGACCAGCGTGGCTCGCAGCCGCGCCGGCGCCTCTTTCTCGATGATCGGCGTCTGCAGCACCCGGCCGGTGAAGTATTTTTCCGGCGCGATGACGGTCGGCACGCTGCCGCAGGCAATGATCTTCATGGGTCGATGGTCCTTCAAAACAGCGGGCGACGGGTCGCCTGCTTCAGTTTCCGCCGATATCGGCCGACGTGCAACAGCTTCCGGCTGCCAGCCCCCTATATGGCCAGCACGGGTCCACGGCCGAGCAAAGGATTTCTATTTTCCTTGCCCTGCCGGCAAACAAGTGGGACGATGGCTTTGGGCAGGTGGACTTGAAAAGAACCCCGCCCGCGACGGTCGAACAGGCCGGCCGCCGCTCAGGACCGATTGACCACGCCTGAACCATGCATGCCAGTCGGTCCTGCGGGAAACGCCTGAGTGGAGGTCAGTCATGGGTACTCGCGCCGGAGGACGACGCACGGGACCGAAATGCATTGCCATAGTCGGTCCCTTCGCAAGCGGTAAGACGACACTTCTCGAAGCCATATTGGCCCGTACGGGCTCAATTCCCCGACAAAATCCCGTTTCATCAGGCAACACCGTTTCAGATCATTCGCCCGAGGCGCGCGCCCACGCCATGAGCGTCGAGGCGACGATCGCCACCACCGAATTCATGGGCGAGCAGATCACCTTCGTCGACTGTCCCGGCTCCATCGAATTCTCTTTCGAAGCCGAACCGGTGCTGGCCGCCTGCGACCTCGCGGTGGTCGTGGCCGAGGCCGATGAAAAGAAGATCCCTGCCCTGCAACTGATCATGCGCAAGCTCGACGATCTCGGCGTGCCGCGCATCCTGTTTCTCAACAAGGTCGACAAGGCAATCACCGGCGTGCGAGACACGCTGAAGATGCTGCAGCCGGCCAGTGCCGTGCCATTGCTGCTGCGCCAGATTCCGCTGCGCAAGGACGGCGTCGTCATTGGTTCGATCGACCTGGCGCTGGAGCGCGCCTACATCTATCGCGAATATGCCGAAAGCGAGGTGGCGCAGATTCCCGGCGACGAGAAGGCGCGCGAGCTCGAAGCGCGTTTCTCGATGCTGGAGACGCTGGCCGACCATGATGACCAGTTGATGGAACAGCTGCTCGAGGAGATCGAACCGCCAAAGGACGCGATCTTCGACGATCTCGCCCCCGACCTGCGCGACGGCGCGGTGACGCCGTTGCTGATCGGCACCGCCGAGAAAGGCAACGGCGTGCTGCGTCTCCTGAAGGCGATCCGCCACGACGCGCCCGACATCGAGGCGACCCGCAAGCGGCTCGGTGCACCCGACGGCGCGGCTACCCTGGTCCAGGTGATGAAGACCATCCACACCTCGCATGGCGGCAAGCTGTCGGTGTCGCGCATCCTCTCCGGCCAGGTCGTCGACGGTTCCGAACTCTGGCTGCCCGGCGGCGACACGGCCAAGGTTTCCGGCATCTACCGGATGCTCGGCAAGGACCAGTCCAAGCTCTCCAGCGCCAAGGCCGGCGATACGGTCGCGCTGGGCAAGCTGGACGAGGTCAAGACCGGCCAGACGCTGAGTTCGGCCAAGGGCGGCATCAAGCCGCTCGTCCAGTTCGAGCCGCCGCAGCCGGTCTTCGCCTTCGCGCTCCGCCCCAAGGAGCGCAAGGACGAAGTGAAGATGTCGGCTGCCATCCAGCGGCTGGCCGAGGAGGACCCCTCGCTCAGCCTGCGCCACAACCAGGACTCGGCTGAAACCGTGCTGTCGGGCCATGGCGAGATGCATCTGCGCGTGGTGCGCGAGCGGCTGGAAGGCAAGAACCAGATACCGGTCGAAGGCCATCCGCCGGCGGTGCCCTATCGCGAGACGATCCGCAAATCGGCGCAACAGCGCGGCCGTCACAAGAAACAGTCCGGCGGACATGGCCAGTTCGGTGACGTGGTGATCGAGATCAAGCCGCTGCCGCGCGGCTCCGGCTTCCAGTTCACCGACACCATCACCGGCGGCGTCGTGCCCAAGACCTACATCCAGTCGGTCGAGACCGGGGTGCGCGACTATCTGAAATCCGGGCCGCTGGGCTTTCCGGTCGTGGATGTCGCAGTCAACCTGTCGGACGGCTCCTACCATGCGGTCGATTCCTCCGACATGGCCTTCCAGATGGCGGCCAGGCTGGCAATGAAGGAAGGCATGGCCGCGTGCTTGCCGGTGCTCCTGGAGCCTGTGATGAAGGTCGAGATCGTCACACCCTCCGACGCCACCTCGAAGATCATCGCTCTCATCCCGCAACGGCGCGGCCAGATACTCGGCTACGACGCGCGGCCTGGCTGGCCAGGATGGGATGTCGTCGAGGCAACCATGCCGCAAGCCGAGATCGGCGACCTGATCATCGAGTTGCGCTCGGCGACCGCGGGCGTCGCCAGCTACCGTGCCGTCTTCGACCACATGGCCGAACTCACCGGCCGTCTGGCCGACGAGGCGATGAACACCAACGGCAAGGCTGCCTGATGGCGTAGCGTTC
This sequence comes from Mesorhizobium sp. M7A.F.Ca.US.002.01.1.1, assembly GCF_004022955.1. Classification (NCBI taxonomy): domain Bacteria; kingdom Pseudomonadati; phylum Pseudomonadota; class Alphaproteobacteria; order Hyphomicrobiales; family Phyllobacteriaceae; genus Mesorhizobium; species Mesorhizobium sp. M7A.F.Ca.US.002.01.1.1. The sequence goes on from NZ_RZQE01000050.1 coordinate 14,332, forward strand.
CTCTCGAACCTGATTCGAGGGGGACAAAAGAAAACGACGTCCGGCGGGGACCGGACGTCGTTTTGTTCGCGGACCGTTTCCTTGGGAGGTAAAACGGCAGGTCCGCCGCATTTGGTGCCGCCGAGTTCGGCGGAAAAACGGTTCGGACGCGGTAGCCGCCTGAGCCCGGGCCGTACGAGTGATGCCCCCATCTCCCGTCCGAACCACACCGCGTCCTATGATCCACATAGCAGGTCGCGGGCGCCCGGGCTATGTTACCAGAGGTTACATGTCACCGTTACGTGGCAATTGTGATGGAATTTTTTGCCGGCCCAACAGAGCACAGGCAACAAAAAAGCCGGATCAATGAAGATCCGGCTGAGTTTGATTGGAGTGCCTGTTAAGGCTAACCTCCAGAGGGGAACACTCGAGGGCGCTAATGGGAGGAGAACGCGCCCAGGAGATGATCTATATATGTGCTCATCATGCCCAAGAAACAAGCATCTATTTTGCAACACACGCATGCAAAAAGACGCAGGCTGTGGTCTAACCCATTCCAGAAGCCAATAGGACCAGCAGAATCGTCGAAATGGGCCGCCGAATCGGGCAATTGCAACTACAGAATCGCCGATCTCGGCTGGCTTTCGGTTCAAAATGCCAAAACCGGGCAATGATGTGGAAGCAGGCAGCAGGCGTGCATTTCTAAGGCAATCGGGGAGGAGGCAGCCAATGCGGACGTTTTCGGCGATCGCCGGCAGTGCGGCCTTCTTCATCGCGGCGCCCTGCGTGGTTGCCGGGCTGGTGCCATGGCTGTTGACAGATCGCTGGGGCTTGCCGTGGTCTGGTCTGCCGGGCTTTGTCCCTGTCGGCGGGCTTCTGATCGCCGTCGCGATCGCAGCACTGCTGCATGCCTTCGGTCGATTCGCGCTTGAGGGCCTCGGCACGCCCGCTCCGGTCGCGCCAACCGAGAGGCTGGTGATCGGCGGCATCTACCGTCATGTCCGCAACCCGATGTATGTCGCCGTGCTGTCGATCATCCTCGGCCAGGCATTGCTGTTCTCGAGCTGGACGCTGGCCGCTTATGCGGTCATCGGCGCGATCGCCATGGGCTCTTTCGTGCGGTTCTACGAGGAGCCGACTTTGGCTCACCGGTACGGCGCCGAATACGACGCCTACCGCCGCAACGTACCCGGCTGGTTGCCTCGACTGTCGCCCTGGCGGGGGTAGGTGAAACCGGCAGCGCCGTCTCAGGGCATGTTGAGGCTCAGGTCGGGCCAGGCAATCGACATGTCCTTAGAATGACCAGCTTCTCGCCTTGGCGATGATAAAGTCCCGGAACACGTGCAGCTTGGCCTGGTTCTTCATCGCGTCCGGATAAGCAAAATAGGTGTCGAAAGACGGCACCTCGGTCTCCGGCAGCAGCTGCACGAGGTCGGAGTCCTTGCTGATCACATAGTCGGGCAGCATGGCGATACCGGCACCGCCCTGCACCGCCCGCTTGATCGACAATATGTCGTTGATCTGCAGCGTCGGCACCCTTTGTCCGCCTTCGAAATCACCGACCGTTTCCAGCCAGTTCAGCTCCGACAGATGCGACGGCACCGGCACGCCGAAGGTGACGATGCGATGGGCCTTCAGCTCGGCGACGGAAGACGGCCTGCCATGCTTGGCGACATAGGATGGGGCCGCGTAGAGGTGGAAATGCACGGTGAACAGGCGGCGCTGGATCAGGTCCGGCTGCTGCGGCTGGCGCAGCCGAATGGCGCAATCGGCCTGGCGCATGGTGAGATCGAGCTCCTCGTTGGCGAGGATCAACTGCAGGCTGATTTCAGGATAGAGTTCGATGAATTCCTGCACCCGCTCGGTTAGCCAGCCGGCGCCCAGCCCCACCGTCGTCGTCACCCGCAGCACGCCCGACGGGCGATCCTTGGTCTCGGTCAGCCGGGACTTGATGGTCTCCAGTTTCATCAGCACGTCATGCGCCGTGCGAAACAGCATCTCACCCTGCTCGGTCAACACCAGCCCGCGGGCGTGGCGGTTGAACAGCGGCACGCCGACATCATGCTCGAGCGCGCTGACCTGCCGCGAGATCGCCGATTGTGACAGATGCAATGTCTCGGCCGCATGGGTAAACGACCCCGCCTCCGCCGCAGCGTGAAACACGCGTAGCTTGTCCCAGTCCAACGCCATGATTCCCCTCGTTCTGTTTTGGCGTCTGAATGAAAAATCAGGCTTTTACACGGCGTTTCTAAGCCGCTCTCTGAACTCTCTACTCGGCCGCTTCGCGATGCACTTCGATGCCGGCCAGATACTTCTCCGCCTCGAGTGCGGCCATGCAGCCAAGCCCCGCTGCCGTCACCGCCTGGCGGTAGATATCGTCGGTCACATCGCCGGCCGCGAACACGCCCGGCACATCGGTGCGGGTCGAATCCGGCGCCGTCCACAGATAGCCGTTCGGCTTCTGCTTGAGCTTGCCGGCGAACAGTTCAACCGCCGGCGCATGGCCGATGGCCACGAACACGCCGTCGATCTTGAGGTGCGACACCTCGCCGGTCACCGCATGCTTGAGCTTCAGCCCCTCGACCGAGGGCGGCAGCGGCGTCTTGCCGGGCCGACCGGTGATCTCGTCGACGATCGTGTCCCAGATGACGCGGACATTGTCCTTCTTCAGAAGCCGCTCGCGCAGGATACGTTCGGCGCGAAAATCGCTGCGCCTGTGGATCACCGTCACGCTCTTGGCGAGATTGGACAGATAGAGCGCCTCTTCCACCGCCGAATTGCCGCCGCCGATCACCGCGACATCCTTGCCCCGGTAGAAGAAGCCGTCACAGGTGGCGCAGGCCGAGACTCCAAAACCCATAAAGTCCTGCTCGGTCGGGATGCCCAGCCATTTCGCTTGCGCGCCGGTCGCGATGATCAGCGCGTCGGCGGTGTAGGTGGTGCCGGAATCGCCCTTGGCACGGAACGGTCGCACGTTGAGGTCGACCTCGGTGATGATGTCGTTGATGATGTCGGTGCCGACATGCTCGGCCTGTTTCAGCATCTGCTCCATCAGCCACGGACCCTGGATCGGGTCGGCGAAGCCGGGATAGTTCTCGACATCGGTGGTGATCATCAACTGCCCGCCCTGCTGCAGGCCGGCGACCAGCATCGGCTTCAGCATGGCGCGGGCGGCGTAGACCGCCGCCGTATAGCCGGCCGGGCCGGAACCGATGATGAGAACGGGCGCGTGCTTGGTGGTCATCTAAAGCCTCTGCGGAGGGCTGCCGGCAATTGCGGCATGGAAAACTCGATCATTGTCGCGCGTAATGTAAGTGTTGCCCACGACGCCAGCAAGGCAAGTTGGAGTTCGTCCCCGGAAAGCTTTGTCACACCCTGTCGCCCGCGGATCCCGCGAAATATTCCGGGCGAAGGATGGAATGGACAGCGAAGTCGTTTAATTACAAAATCACGCAAGATTCTTGCGTGTTGCCCCTCATGATCGAGAGCCCCCATGCCGCTCAAGGCCGACCTCGACGCCATCGACTGGAAGATCCTGCGCGAATTGCAGGGCGACGGCCGCATGACCAATGTCGAACTGTCGAACCGCGTCGGCATTTCGGCACCGCCATGCCTGCGCCGCGTCAAGCGCCTGGAGGAAGCCGGCATCATCCGTGGCTACCGCGCTCTGCTCAACGCACCAGCGCTCGGCCTTGATGTCGTTGCCTTCTGCCTGGTCGGCCTGCATCATCAAGCCGATGCCGAGCTGCGCATCTTTGCCGAGCGCACCCGCGGCTGGCCGATCGTACGCGACGCCTGGATGGTGTCGGGCGAATCCGATTTCCTCCTGCATTGCGTGGCGAGCGACCTCGGCGCCTTCCAGACCTTCGTCATCGAGGAACTGACCTCGACCCCGAATGTCGACACGGTGCGCACAGCGCTCACCATCCGCCGGGTCAAGGACGAAGGCTTGGTCTCGTTCGCACAGCCTTGAGCCGGTGAACCGCAACCGGCTTTCGCCGATGCGGCTTGAACGCCTCGCCATATCAGCGCCGCTTTGGCGTTCGATAGGCACTTCTGTGAAGCCGGATGTCCTGCCGTAGCCGCCTTGCTGGTTTCCTAGAGCAATTCCAGAAAAAGTGTGTAACGGTTTTCCTGGGAAAAGCGCATAGCGCTTTCGGGATTGCATAATACAGGTGGCGCAGGGCAGCCCAATTCCGAGAACAGTGTGCCGTGGGGTGGGACGATGACTCGATTTTCTAGCCCGGTTTCGGCGCTGGTCATCTGTATGAACGAGGCCGACATGATCGGCGAATGCCTGGAGAGCGTCGACTTCTGCGCCGAGATCATCGTCGTCGATTCAGGCTCGACGGACAGCACTCTGGACGTCGTCAATGCGTTCATCGCCAAGGGCTACCCGATAAGGCTGTTTCACAATGATTGGCCGGGCTTTCCTCGTCAGCGGCAATTCGCGCTCGATCAGGCCACCCAACCGTGGTGCCTTTCGATTGAAGCCGACGAGGCCATCGATGACGTTCTCAGGCAGTCGATCATGAGTGTGACGCAGCTTGGGAATGACGCTTTCGACGGATGGTATATCAGGCGCCGCGACAAGCTGAAGGGTTACGGCTATGCGCACCGCTGGGTGCTTCACAACAGGCTGCTGCGGCTTTTCCGGCGCGACAAGGCAACCATGGACCTCAATCTGCGGGTCCATGAGTCGTTCGAGGTGCCGGGCGAAACCGGCACCATAGAAAATGGCGTGCTGCTGCATCGCCGCGAAATGACTATTGCCGAGGATCTGGCGAGAGCCAACACCTACTCCAGCCTCAAGGTCGCCACGCTGGTCGAACGAGCCAAGAAGCCTGGCCTGATAAGACTGGTGCTGTCGCCGCTTGGCAACTTCCTGAAGTTTTACCTGGCCAAGCGCTACTTCCTGTGCGGCCGGCACGGGTTCGTCTATTCGATGCTGGTGATGGTGTATTCGTTCGCCACCGAGGCCAAGCTCTATGAAGCCTGGCGGGACAACGATCGGGTATAGACCGTTAGGGCGCGCCCGAGGCGGCCCCAAGTCCAGCTATTGCGGCGAGCAGGCCGTCGAAGTCCGCGCGGTCGCACCAAGGCCGAATTGTGAAGCCCCGTCGGACAGCCGCTTGCCCGTCCACCAGCCAGCCCTGCGAGAGGCCGGCGCGTTGTCCCGCCTCCATGTCGGCCTCCTTGTCGCCGACGATCAGCGAACGCCGCAGATCGAGCCCGAGGCGCCTGGCCGCCTCCAGCAGCATGCCCGGATTGGGCTTGCGCATCGGATGATCTGCGGCCGCGAGCGGGCCGGAGCCCGCCTCGTGATAGGCGCAGGCAAGGACCATGTCGACGAACGCATTGTCGGCGCGTAGCAGTTCGAGCACGCGGCCATTGACGGCGGCGAAATCGCTCCAGCCGAAATAGCCGCGCGCGATGCCGGACTGGTTGGTGACGACGATGACGGGAATGCCGGCCCCGTTGGCGGCGGCTATCACCGCGGCTATATCCGCGCGCAGCACCATTTCGCCAGGATCATCCGGATAGCCCGTATCGATATTGATGGTGCCGTCGCGGTCGAGGAACAGCGCCGGAGAGCCGGCGGCGAACACCTTTGAGCCGACCTGCTCGACCCACAGGCCCGGCTCAGCCAGCGGATAGCGGCCAGAGGTCGTGGGATCAGCCATTGCTGAGGCGCGCTTCGACCACCTCGCACAGATGATGATAAAGGCACAGATGCCCCTGCTGGATGATCGGCGTCGAGGTCGACGGAACGTTGAGCAGAATATCGGACAGAGGTTTCAGCTTGCCGCCGGTATCGCCGGTCATGCCGATCACCGTCATGTCCATCCTCCGTGCCTGTTCGGCGGCGGCGAGGATGCTCGGCGAATTGCCGCTGGTCGAGATTGCCAGAAGCACGCCGCCGGCCGCGCCATGCGCCTCGACCTGGCGCGAAAACACCGTGTCGAAGCCATAGTCGTTGCCCCAGGCGGTCAGCACCGCCGCATTGGCCGGCAGCGCGATGACATTGTAGGCCTTGCGCTCCTTGAGAAAGCGGCCGACCAGTTCGCCGGCAATGTGGATGGCGTCGCTGGCCGAGCCGCCATTGCCGGCGATGAGCAAGGCCTTCCCCGACGAAAGCGCCGTCACCACCGCGCTCGCTGCCCGCTCCATCTCACCGGTCAGGTCCCGTTCGACCATGGCTGATATGGCAGCCGCCGAGCGGACAAGGTAATCGTTCAAGTCGGACATGAAACCCTCAGTTTGTGGTGCCGCCGGCGCGCAATTTGCCAATGGTGTTGGTGGTGCTTTTTCCAGCGACGAGATCGACCAGCACGACGCGTCCGCCGGCCTTCTGCACCACATCGGCGCCGACCACGGTATCGACCGTGTAATCGGCGCCCTTGACCAGTATGTCGGGCAGCAGCGCTTCGATCAGCGCCAGCGGCGTATCTTCCTCAAACACCACGACCGCGTCGACCGAGGCGAGTGCTGCCAGCACGCAGGCGCGGTCGTGCTGGTCGTTGACCGGCCGGCCGGCGCCCTTCAGGCGCCGCACCGAGGCATCGCTGTTGAGGCCGAGCACCAGCCGGTCGCACTGGCTTCGCGCCGCGTGCAGCAAGCTGACATGGCCGGCATGCAGGATGTCGAAGCAACCATTGGTGAAGCCGACGCTCAGGCCCTCTTCCTTCCACGCCGCCACCATGCGGGCGGCCGATGTGGCGTCGAGGATGGCGTCCTTGTGGGCGGTCGGCCCATGTGAACGGAACAGCGCGCCGGTGAGTTCCTCGACCGTCAGCCGCGCTGTGCCGCGTTTTCCCACAACGACGCCACCAGCGGCATTGGCGATCGAAGCGGCCATGACCGTATCGGCGCCTACGGCCAGCGCCAGCGCGAAGCTCGCGATCACCGTATCGCCGGCGCCCGAAACGTCGAACACTTCGCGCGCCTGGGTGGCGATGTGGCGCGCCTCGTCGGGGCCGACCACGCTCATGCCCTTTTCGCTGCGCGTCGCAACGACGAAATCGAAACCATGTGCCGAAATCAGCTGGCGCGCGGCAGCCACGATCTCGTCATCGGCGAACACCGCATGGCCGACGGCCTCGCCGAGTTCCTTGCGGTTGGGGGTGATGGCGGTCGCCCCGGCATAGCGCGCGTAATCGCGGCCCTTAGGGTCGACCAGCACCGGCTTTCCAGCCTCGCGGCAGATGGCGATCAAGTCGCCGGCGACGCCGTCGAGCAGGATGCCCTTGCCGTAATCGGACAGGATGACGATGTCGGCGTGCGCCAGCGCGGCGCGGAAATGGCGGATCAGGCCGGCTCGCTCCGCGGCGCCGAGCGGCTTGATCTCCTCTTCATCGAAACGCAGCACCTGCTGGTTGAGCGCGCTGAAGCGGCTTTTGGACGATGTCATGCGACCAGGCTCCTGCGCGAGGCCCGCCGTATCGGCGCCAAGTTCCCGCAGCATCCGCACCAGACTGTCGCCCGCCAGATCGGCGCCGATTACGGAAACGGGGACAGCGGCAGCGCCGAGCGAAACGATGTTGGCCACGACATTGCCGGCGCCGCCCATGGTCGAGGTCTCGCCGCGCCCATGCAGCACCGGGATCGGCGCTTCCGGCGAGATCCGCTCAATGACGCCGTTGACGAAACGATCGAGGATGAAGTCGCCGACCACCAGCACGGTGGCCTGGCCGAACCGCGCAATGGCGCGGTGCAATGGTTCTGGAGAAGGCGGATTGTGCTTGATCATGTCACTGGCAACGCGAGGGTAAGGCAAATCTCAATCGTGATGAAAATTGTCAATTTACGGGCCGGATCGTTCATGCCTGCCGATATACCGCAAATCCACGCAGCGCAACGTCAGGACATGACCCGCGACTGTCCGATGCGTCAGCTCTTCTGCAGGGCAACATGGACGCCCAGCCCGACCAGCACCGCCCCTCCCGCCCGCTGCATCAGCCGCTGGGCGCGGCTCGAACGCCGCAGGCGGCC
>NZ_RZQE01000510.1:0-4103 GCF_004022955.1 Mesorhizobium sp. M7A.F.Ca.US.002.01.1.1
TCGTCGACCAGCACATGGTCGAAACGCCCGCCCAGATGCGCTGCTATCTCGGGCTCCGCCGCCATCTGCGCCCAGTAGAGCAGCAAATCGTCGTAATCGAGCACGTTTTGCGCCTGCTTGGCCTCGACATAACCGGCGAACAATTCTTTCAGCTGCTCCGCCCAGCCGGCGCACCAGGGAAAGGCGGAACCCAACACCTCGTTGAGCGGCGCCTGCGCGTTGACGGCGCGCGAATAGATGGCAAGGCAAGTGCCCTTGGTGGGGAAGCGCGCTTCCGTCTTCGAGAAGCCGAGCTCGTGGCGGACCAGATTCATCAGGTCGGCGGAATCCTCGCGATCATGGATGGTGAAGGCCGGGTCGAGACCGATCTCCAGCGCATAGTCGCGCAACAGCCGCGCGCCGATGCCGTGAAAGGTGCCGGCCCAGGTCAGCGCATCGGTGATGACGGCTGCATCGCGGCCGAGCACCTCGCCGGCAATACGCTCGACGCGTCTGGCCATTTCGGATGCGGCGCGGCGCGAAAACGTCATCAGCAGGATGCGGCGCGGGTCGGCGCCCTTGACGATCAGATGAGCGACGCGATGCGCCAGCGTGTTGGTCTTGCCAGATCCGGCGCCGGCAATGACCAGCAACGGGCCGGCAATCTGACCGGCGCCGTGCTCGACGGCCTGGCGCTGGGCATCGTTCAGCCGCGCGAGATAGGCAGGCTGGACGGTCGGTTCCCGAAAGGTCGAATCAGCGGTGGCGAGGTTCATCGCCCATCAAGCATCGTTTCTGCTTTGTTCGCAACATCGATACGGGCACACCTAACCCATGCAGGACTGGGGCCGGTCTGAAGAGAAGGGATCGCGGCTAGCGTTGCGGATCGACACCCATGTCGGCCGACTGCCGTCGCAAGGTCTCGCGATCAGGTTGCGACGGCGGCAACAGCAGCGGGTCGACCGTATCGGGCACGTTTTCGACCATCTTCCTGGCGATGCGATAAGTGACATAGGCGAAGGCGCCGGCGACGAGCAGACGGAACATGGTGCAAAACTCCTTTGGAGCAGAACCAACCGTGGAAACAGCCTTTGGTTCCCTTGCCAATCGTCCACGCGCGCAGTCGAAGATGGAGGGCGGTTTCGCCGGCGCTCCCGATGCATTCTCGAGGCAACCGGAGGCGGAACTTGGCCTTTGCGAGGCTCGCGTGCTGCCGCAACCCGCTGTGGCGTCCCGGACGAACTTTTGGAGAAGAAGGCCGGCGCCGCTTGGGAGGAGTGAAGCGCCGGCCAAGCGGATAATTAGGTCCGCCGCACAGTAAGGCTAGCTGAGTCTTTCCCTTGCGTCATCGGAACATTGTTTTTGTTAACAGCGTATCTGCCCGCGACTCTACCCATATCCGGCTCGCGATACGCATGTTTGACAATCGTGACGCCGCGATCATCTCCCGGCCGCGAGCCTTTGCCTGACCAGCGCGACATGGAAATTCGCGCCGAACAACAGCCCCTCATCGTCGAAGTCGTAGCTGGAATTGTGCAGCGGCGCCGAACCCTCGCCATTGCCGAGGAAGGCGAAGCAGCCCGGCACATGGTCGAGGAAGCGGGCGAAATCCTCGGAGGCGGTCATCGGCTCGCGGGCGACGGCGATGTTGCCGGGTTCGAAGACGCCTCTGGCGGCGGCGAATGCGGCATCGACCAGTTCGGCATCGTTGCGCAGCGGCACGAACTCCCTGCTGTACTTGACCTCGGCGGTGACATTATAGGCGGCGGCGATGCCCTCGGCGAGAATGCGCATCTGCCGCTCGATCTCGGCGCTGACCTCGGGACGGAAGCTGCGCGCATCGCCGAGGATGCGGGCAAGACCGGGCAGAGCGTTGCGGGTGCCGTCGGTGATCAGCTCGGTCACCGAAACCACGGATATGTCGGCCGGACTCAGCCGGCGCGAGACGATGGTCTGCAGATTGGTGACCAGCGCGCAGGCCGCGACCAGCGTCTCGTTGCCCGCATGCGGCCGCGCGGCATGGCCGCCGAGCCCCTTGAGCACGATCTCGAAGTTGTCCTCGGCCGACATCATGGGTCCGGCACGGGTCTCGAAATGCCCGATCGGCAGGCCGGGCATATTGTGCAGGCCAAAGATCTCGTCAAAGGGAAAGCGCTGCATCAGCCCATCGTCGAGCATGGCGAGCGCGCCCCTGCCCCATTCCTCGGCCGGCTGGAAGACGAAGCGCACGGTGCCGTCGAAACCGCCCTCACCGGCCAGCAGCTTTGCCGCGCCGAGCAGCATGGTGGTGTGGCCGTCATGGCCGCAGGCATGCATGATGCCGGGATTGCCGGACCGGTAAGATGCGTCCGATTGTTCTGATATGCGCAGCGCATCCATGTCGGCCCTCAGCGCAATCGCCCGGTTGCCGCTGCCGCGCTTCAGCGTGCCGACGACACCGGTGCCGCCGACGCCTTCGGTGACATCGTCCAACCCAAATTCACGCAGTTTGGCGGCGACGAAGGCGGCGGTGCGCTTCTCCTCGAAGCCGAATTCCGGGTGTGCATGCAGATCGCGCCGCCAGAAAATCATCTCCTGCTTCAGCGCGTCGCGATCGAGTTCAGACATTCTTCTGCCCCTTCTGCTTCTGCCCCTTCTGACCTACTTTGCCAGTTGCGCGGCCACATCAAGCAGGATGTTGGCGCCGGCAACAAGCTCTGCGTCATCGGTGTGTTCGCGAGGACTGTGACTGATGCCGCCAACGCTCGGCACGAAGATCATCGCCGCAGGCGCGATACACGCCAGCATCTGCGCGTCGTGGCCGGCGCCTGATGTCATGCGCCTGACCCCGAGGCCACGGCGTTTCGCGGCGGCCTCGATTTGTTCGACGATGCGCAGGTCGAAGATCACCGGTTCGAAGCGGGCCAGTTGCTCGACCGAAACCGTCACGTTCTCAGCGGCGGCAAGCTGCTCGAGATGGGCGGCAAGCGCCGCTTCCGCCGCCTGCAGGCGCTGTTCGTCGGGATCGCGCAGATCGACGGTGAAGACCGCGCGCGAAGGGATGACATTGATGGCATTCGGCTCGAAGCGGATCGTGCCGACGGTGGCGACGGTCGGCGCGTTCGAGGCTTTGGTCCGGTCGAGCAGGAAGGTGATGACCCGGGCGGCGGCGTGGCCGGCATCGTTGCGCATCGACATCGGCGTGGTGCCGGCATGGTTGGCGACGCCGTCGATGGTGATGCGCTGCCAGGAGATGCCTTGCAGATTCTCCACCGCGCCGACCGGCAAGCCTTCGCGCTCCAGCACCGGCCCTTGCTCAATATGCAGTTCGAGATAGGCGTGCGGCGTGAGGAAGCCGGGCTCCCGGTCGCCGGCATAGCCGATGCGGGCAAGCTCCTGACCGAGCACGCTGCCGTCGGTGCCGACGGCCGCCAGCACCGTTTCGGCATCGATGCCGCCGGCGTGGACCAGCGAGCCCATCATGTCGGGTGTGTAGCGTACGCCCTCCTCATTGGTGAAAGCGGCGACCGCGACCGGGCGCGACGGCGAAAAGCCTGTCGCCTTGAGCGTCTCGATCACTTCCAGCCCGGCAAGCACCCCGTAGCAGCCGTCATAAATGCCGGCATCGATGACGGTATCGATGTGCGAGCCGATGAGCAGCGGCGCTTGCCCGGTAATTTCCGGGTTTTGCCAGATGCCGAAAATGTTGCCGACCCGGTCGATGGCGACATCGAGCCCGGCCTGCCGAAGCCAGCCGACGAAGAGGTCGCGGCCCTGCCTGTCGGTGTCTGAGGCGGCCAGCCGGGTCAGCCTGCCCTCGCCATCCCGGCCAACAGCGCCGAGTTCCCGGATGCGGCCGAGCAGGCGCTGCGCATCGATGGCGATCATGCCGTTGCCTCGACTGTCATCTTGCCTTCCAGCACATCGGCCGGGTTCATGCCAACCAGTTCGGCGTAGCGATGCGGGTCGGTGGCGCCTTCGGTGTTGATCACCAGCACCCGCGATTTGCCGTCAAGTCCAAGATCGGCCCGGTTGTCGGCCACCGCCCGGATCAGCCCGGCAAGGCCGACACCACCGCTTTCGCCGGCGACGATCACCGGGTCACCGCCGGCCGGCCAGGCCAGCCGCCGCATCACCGCGATGGC
>NZ_RZQE01000511.1:0-4069 GCF_004022955.1 Mesorhizobium sp. M7A.F.Ca.US.002.01.1.1
CCCCAAGAGGGGGAGATGGCCGGCAGGCCAGAGGGGGGCGCCGTAGAGCGCAATTCCACGCGATTGAACTCCACTGCCCGCAAGCAAAGAGCAACCGCCAATGACCGCCCCCGATCACATCATCGTCGGCAGCGGCATCAACGCGCTGGTCTGCGCGGCGATGCTCGGCGGCAAAGGGGCGCGTGTGCTCGTCCTGGAGCGCAACGACCGCATTGGCGGTTGCTTGCGCACCGAGGAGATCACCGCACCCGGCTTCATCCATGATGTGATGGCGACGACCTTCGTGCTGTTCATCACCTCGCCGGCCTTTGCGGCACTGGGCGCCGATCTCGCGCGCCACGGGCTGGAGTTCTGCCACACGGGCACGCCGACGGGCGTGCTGCGGCCGGATGGCAGCCATGCCGTGCTCAGCACCGACCGTGCCGCCAACATCGCCGCCCTCAACGCAATCGCGGCAGGCGACGGTGACCGGCACGCGGATGATGTCGGCGGCATCGAACGCAATGCCGGCCTGCTGTTCGGCTTGCTCGGCGGCAGCCTGTGGTCCTACCCGACAGCGAAGCTGCTTGCCGGTGATGGCTGGCGGCGTGGCCCGCGCGGCCTTGCCGCCTTCCTCGGCGAAGCTCTGGTGCCGGCGCGCGGCTGGCTCGAAAACACCTACCGGTCCGAAACCATCCGCGCGCTGTGGGCACCCTGGGTACTGCATGCCGGGCTTGGACCCGAGGACGCCTTCTCCGGCCAGATCGCCAAGGTGATCGCCTTCGCACTTGAGGCGGCCGGAGCACCGATCGTCAAGGGTGGGGCAAAAAACCTGCTGGCGGCCTTCGAGGCTTTGATTCGGGAACGCGGCGGCGATATCCGCACCGGCGCCGATGTCGCTTCGATCGTTCAAAACAATGGCCGGGCAACCGCCGTGCGGCTGGCCTCGGGCGAGACAATCAATGCCGACAAGAGCGTCATCTGCTCGGTTACGCCAACGCAGCTCTATGGCAGGCTGCTTGGCACGGATGCACCCAAAGCCGATGTCGAGGCGACGCAAAAGTACCGCTACGGCAAAGGCAATTTCCAGATCCACTACGCCTTGGACAAACCGCCCGCATGGCCGGGCGAAGGCTTGGATAAGGTGGCGTTGCTGCACCTCACGCCCGGCCTGGATGGCGTCTCGAAAGCTTGCAACGAGGCGGCGCGCGGCATGCTGCCGGAGGTGCCGACCATCTGCGTCGGCCAGCCGCACGCGCTCGACCCGTCGCGCTGCCCGGAGGGCAAGGCGATCCTGTGGCTGCAACTGCCAGAGGCGCCTCGCCACATCAAGGGCGACGCGGCCGGCAAGCTGCAGGCGCCGGCAGACGGGCAATGGACCGATGTGCTGCGCGAAGCCTATGCCGACCGCATTGAGGCGATCCTCGCCAGCCATATCGAAGGCTTCAAGGACAGCGTCATCGCGCGCCGCGCCTATTCGCCGGCCGATCTGGAGGCGATGAACATCAACCTGGTCGGCGGTGACCCCTATGGCGGTTCCTCGACCATCGACCAGTCTTTCCTGTGGCGGCCGTTCAAGACCAGCCGCAACCATCAGACCGGCATCAAGGGTCTCTACCATATCGGCGCCTCGACCCACCCGGGTGCGGGTCTCGGCGGCGGTTCCGGCTTTCTCCTGGCGGGGAGGCTGTGATGGAAGAGAAGGTCGCGGAAAAGCGCCAGCGCATTTCGACCCTGGGGCAGATCGGGCTGCAGCAATTCGCGCCCTATCTGATGAACCGCATCATGGGCCGCTACAACGCCACCTTGCGCGACGATTTCCGCAAGCAGGGCCTGACCATCCCGCAGGTCCGCACGCTCGCCGTGCTGTCGGTCACCGACGGTATCACCGTCAACGACCTCTCGGTCTATACGGTCATCGAGCAATCGACCTTGAGCCGGACCCTCGATACGCTGGAGGGCCAGGGTCTGGTGCGACGCGAGCAGGGTGTCACCGACAGCCGAATCCGCCATGTGTTCCTGACCGACGAGGGCCGCGCCGAGTTCACCCGCGCCTGGCCGGCCATGCACGACGCGTTCGAAGCGATGTTCGACGACATCGACGATGCCGAATATTCCGCGCTCATCGCCACGCTTTTGAAGATGCTGAAGAACATTCGCAAGCACGACATCTAGACCTACGCGCCGCCAGCGCTGGCGGTAACGGAAGGGAGAAAAAGAATGGCCGAACGGTCTTTTGCCAGGGAAGTCGAAAAACTCAGGCTCGGTGCCGGCGAGGAGTTTGCCGGCGAAGGCATTCTCGCCATCACCAAGGCGCTGCTGCAATGCGGCGTCGGCTATGTCGGCGGCTATCAGGGCGCGCCGATCAGTCACCTGATGGACGTGCTGGCCGACGCGCAGGACATTCTGGGCGAGCTCGGCGTGCATTTCGAAGCCAGCGCCTCGGAAGCCACTGCCACCGCCATGCTGGCGGCGTCAGTGCATTATCCCATTCGCGGTGCGGCGACCTTCAAGTCGACGGTCGGCACCAACGTCGCCTCCGACGCGCTGGCCAATCTCGCCTCCGGCGGCGTCACCGGCGGCGCGCTGATCATCGTCGGCGAAGACTATGGCGAGGGCTCCTCGATCATGCAGGAGCGCAGCCATGCCTTCGCCATGAAAAGCCAGGTGTGGCTGCTCGACCCGCGACCCAACCTGCCGTCGATCGTCAAGGCGGTGGAGGATGGTTTCGAGCTGTCGGAGATTTCCAACACGCCGGTCATGCTGCAGGTGCGCATCCGCTGCTGCCACGTGCATGGCCATTTCATCGCCAAGGACAACAAGCGGCCGCCGATGACGGTCGCCGATGCCCTCGACGCGCCGCGCCGCGACACCGGCCGCATCGTGCTGCCGCCCGCCTCCTTCCTGCATGAGAAGGAGAAGGTGCAGAAACGCTGGCCGGCGGCGGTCGACTTCATCGCCAAGAACAAGATCAACGAGTTCTTCGGCTCGGACCATGGCTCGGTCGGCATCGTCATGCAGGGCGGCATGTACAATTCGGTCATCCGCGCGCTGCAGCGGCTCGGCCTTGCCGACACCTATGGCGACACCGACGTGCCGCTCTATGTGCTCAATGCCGTCTATCCCTTGATCGATGACGAGTTCCTGTCGTTCTGCGAGGGCAAGCAGTCGGTGCTGGTCGTCGAGGAAGGCCAGCCCAACTACATCGAACAGGCCTTTGCTTCGATGCTGCACAAGGCCGGTCGAGGCACCAGGCTGGTTGGCAAGGAGCATCTGCCGATGGCCGGCGAATATACCGGCCAGGTCATGCTCGACGGCATCGGCGCCTTCCTGCGCGCCGAGGCGCCGCATCTGCTGCCGGGCGAGGTGCGCGCGCCCAACAAGGTCGGCGACGGCGTTGATGCAGCCGACCTCATCAATGTCGTGCCGGGCCGTCCGCCGGGCTTCTGCATCGGCTGCCCGGAACGGCCGATCTTTGCCGCGACAAAACTGGTCGAGCAGGAGCTCGGCAAGCATCACATCGCCTCCGACATCGGCTGCCATCTGTTCTCGATCATGCCGCCTTTCGAGCTCGGCGCCACCACCATGGGCTACGGGCTGGGCCCGGCCTCCGCCTCAGCCTTCAATTCGCCTGATGCCAAGCGGCGTTCCATCTCCTTCGTCGGCGACGGCGGCTTCTGGCACAACGGCCTGACCTCCTCAATTGGCAACGCGGTGTTCAACAAGAACGACGGCGTCATCGTCATCGTCGATAATTTTTACTCGGCCGCCACCGGCGGCCAGGACATCCTCTCGTCCCGCGCCGGCAACAAGACCAAGTCGACGAAGCATCCGATCACCGAGGCGGTCAAAGGCATGGGCGTCAAATGGCTGCGCCATGTCGACCGCACCTATGACGTGACCAAGATGCAGGACACGCTGCGCGAGGCGCTGACGACGGAGGAGAAGGGGCCGAAAGTCATCGTCGCCTCGTCCGAATGCATGCTCAACCGCCAGCGCCGCGAAAAGCCGCTGGTCGACAAGGCGATCAAGGGCGGGACCCGTGTCGTGAAACCGAAGTTCGGCGTGGATGAGGACATCTGTACCGGTG
>NZ_RZQE01000512.1:0-4063 GCF_004022955.1 Mesorhizobium sp. M7A.F.Ca.US.002.01.1.1
CCCTGGGGTGGGGCGATCTTCTCAACAATAGGCACGGTCAGCTTCGGACTGATAACCCGGGTGAACGCGGAATACCATCCGGCCGCCCGGACTGCTGGGGCAAGGAGGTTCTGGCACAATCCTCAGCTTTTGAGGCTCATATCCGCCTACGCCATCGGCTACATCCACATGTCCGGAGTGGTGAGCGCCGCCCATATTGAGCCGGGTGTCTTGGACATTTTCCGTTTCGGGACGGATCTGTTCATGGTTCTGGCCGGTTTTCTTACCGCGCATGTGCTTGGGAACAATGGCAGGTCGGCCGGCGCCTATTTGCGAACGAGGCTCATTCGAATCGTGCCCTTGTATTGGGGCGTCACGATTCTCGCATTTCTTGTCGAGAACTACGCGATGAAAAGCCATCAGAGGACCTTGTCCGAGCTTTTCATGTCGCTCGCCTTCGTCCCCTTCGGACCCTACCCCATCTTGTATCCGACGTGGACCTTGCTGGTAATCGTCGAATTCAGCCTGATCATCGCAGCTTTCCAACTCGTCAGCGTGAAATATGGGATCCTCTATTCCGCCGCCTTCGCGGTTCTTCTTGCGGTCGCGGGCGAGACATCAAGCATCGAGAACCCCATTTTCGTATTTTACACCAATCCGATCCTGATCGATTTCGCTTTCGGCATCGTCATCTTCAAGCTTTCCAACTCCGGGCTGTTCCCTTTCAAACTGCCGTGGAGCGGGGCCGTTACCCTCGCGGCGGCGGCAGTCGCCTTCGGAGCCTTAGCAGCAGTCTTGCGTCCTTTCTGTTGGCCGGCGCTGCCCCGTTTCCTCGCGCTCGGCATGCCGATGTCGGTCCTGTTGCTGGGGGTTGTCGCTCTGGAGCAGCTCGGTGTCTTCAGCGACTCCAAGCTCTTGAACTTTCTCGCCAAATGCACTTATGCGATCTACTTGACCCACTGGTTCGTGGCTATCGTATCCGAGAAGCTCGTTGCCGAAAGCGGAGATTCGGCGCGGCTCGCCTCGGTGCTGTTGTTCGTGACGCCCATGGCCGTCACCTGCGTTTCGGTGCTGGTTTATCTTTTTGCTGAAGTGCCGCTGACCCGATATCTCTCCGGCCGCTTCACAGACAGCTGAATGAGACGGAGAGGCTGGCGATGAGGTTGCACCTCCCCCTACGCCTTTGGTCGATTGTCATCCCCTAGCCTTTTAGACGGCATGACCTTCCAGCCGATTTGTTGGAGGATGGGCCCGGAAACCAAGTCTTTGTCCTCGATCGTGGCGTGGTGCCTGTGCTGGCCCACATCAGGTCGCTCCGATAACCAAGGCGACCAATCAGGTAAGGGGAGCCTGTGCTGATGCCCAGCATCAATGTAGTCATACCCTGCTACAACGCTGATCGGTTCCTCGCGCAATGTATACGCAGTGTGCTTTCGCAAGGCATCGACGATCTCCGGATTGTTGTTATCGATAACGCGTCAACAGACGACAGCGTGGAAGTGGCACGCCGACTTGCCGCCCAAGACAGCCGGGTTGAAGTCGTGTGCCACGCCAGGAATGTAGGGCCAATTGCGTCCTTCAACGAAGGCGTCGAGCTTGCGCGAGGAGACTACTTCATCCTTTTGTGCGCCGACGATCTCCTGACGGACGGCTCGCTCCAACGCGCCGTTGATGTCCTCGAAAGCAATCCTGGGGCTGCTTTCGCCATAGGGTCTGATCTCAGCATGATCGAGGGGAAGGATTTTGCCGAACCAAGTCAACCAGATGGATGGCGCGTAACGGCGGGTGCCCGGTTCATTGAAGACTGTTGTCGTCATCTGGGCCATCTGGGAGTGTCCCTGGCCTTGGGAGCGGTGCTGGTCAGGATGACTGCGCAAAAGGCGGTGGGTCACTACCGTGCGTCACTCGCGCACGCGCCCGATTTGGAGATGGTGCTTCGCCTCGCGCGGTTGGGTTCAATCGTGGAATTCGAGGGCGCGCTCGGCATCCGACGCGTGCATGCAGCACAAATAACGGTGGTCCACTTTTCGGACAAATTAACGCAATTGAAAGAACGAGAGGCGGTATTCGCCAGCTTCTTCTCGTGCGAAGGCGCTGCCATGCCGGCGGCATCGGGGCTTCGTCGCATGGCAATGCGCCGGGTTGCCGATGCCGCTTATTGGTCGGCAGTCTCTCATATTGTCCGAGGAAGGACCGCTTGTGGCGTCGAATTGCTTAGATATAGCTTTTCGCTGTCTCCGATATTGAGGCTGTTTCCGCCGCTGGGCCATCTTTATCGAACGAAGGGAGCCGTCAGACGGGCCTTGGCAGTGATTTCCGGTCGGTCGGGCTCGTCCACCCGCCAAGTGGAGCATGCGGATACAGCATAGTGCTGATCAAATCCTGTCGAGTGCCACTTTAGAGAGGCGCCCGCCTCCCTACACCATTTGTGATGACAAGCTGCTATCAGCCACCTGGCCTGCCTTGCGGAGCCAAGACAGGAACGGGCCATAGCACACATCGCAGGAAAAGAGGCTGGCGAATACATGCGCGGTACCCTCGGATTTCTGACGCCGAAGTTCCGCATTGCTCAACAGCGCGATGACCGCCTGTGCAAAGTCTGCACCACCATTGGCCACGATCGCTCCCTCATCAAGTTGGTGGGGGTCACCTGCGTCCACACCTATCGAGGTCGTCACGAGGGGGCGGCCGTAAGACATGGCCTCGGCCACCTTTATCTTGACGCCGGCGCTGCCGGAAACGAGCGGGGCCACGACAAGCTGGGCGCGCCTATATTCGGGAGCGAGGTCCGGGAGCGCTCCCACACACTCCAGGCCGGCCGCCGGCGTAACCTCACATGTGAAGGCGGCGGTTCCGACGATGCGAACCCTTGCCGTGGGGCATGAGGTTCGAACAGTTGGCCAGACCTCCTTCAGGAACCACGACAGTGCGGCACGATTTGGCTCTGTGGCATTCCCGACGAAGAGAACGATGGGCTCATTGCTGTCGGGTTGCTTTTCGTGATTGTCGAAGCCCATGCCAAGAGAGATCACGCGTGTCACCCCGAGATGGTTGCGGGCGTAGGAGGCGTCATCCTTGCTGTTGAAACCGACACACTCTGCCGCCTTCAGCGAGTTTGACAATCTCTTTTCCTCGGTCCAATTCTTGTCCGGGCCGGGGGTTGCGCCGGCCTCCCAGCGCGCTGCCCCGTTGCGGTGCTGAAGATGGCCAACAAGTGAGAAAACCCTGTTACCGTTGCGGGAGAGGCCAGGGGCGAAATGCACGGCATCGTGGAACAGTATGACGGCGTCCGGCCGTCCAGCTTCGATACGGTCAAGCACCCACTGAGTCTCTCCCTCGGAAAAGTTCTGGTCCGTCGTTGGGGAAACAGGTGCGGTCTTCCGTCCAAGGAACGATCCGGCCAGATGCCCGGACCGAAGCAACTCCGTGGATAGAAATGTTCTCTGGCCCAATCTGATACTTCGACGAACCTGCCACGAAGAAAACTGCTCTATTTCATATACGCTCCTACAGACTGGACTCCTTCGGCCGCGCGCTATGTTGGATACATACCCGTGTACCTCGTGGCCGGACTTCAGGAGATATCGCCCGAACGCCTGGATATAGGCGCCGTCTCCGCCGAAGAACGCGTCGTACGGATAGCTATGGACGATTGCTATACTGGCCATTTGCCCTCCAAATAGCTTCTCTCTCGGGCCTTCGCCGGTCGAAGTCGCGGGCTGCGTCAAGCGCCGGCCCGCGCCTCGCCTCGAAAGCCCAGCAGCACATCCTGAAACAGCTTGAGCTGCCCCAAGACGAACAGCAAGACGAATGCATAGATACTGATCAGAACCAGCCCGCCAGCCGCGAGCCGCAGAAGCGAAGGAACCTCCGGGCCGAGATAGCGCTGCACTGCCAGCGCACCCACCGAGGCGACGATGCCGGCCATCCATGGCCTCATGATCGTCCGCAACAGATCCCCGACTGAAACCGGCGTTCCGTGCAGGCTCCACACCAGGTGTGGATAGAGCCAGAGCACCAGCGCCGTCGAGTAGCTCAGTGCAACGCCCTCGGGGCCGAAGGAGATTCCTGCGCAGTAGGAAGT
>NZ_RZQE01000513.1:0-4043 GCF_004022955.1 Mesorhizobium sp. M7A.F.Ca.US.002.01.1.1
CTGGTTCAACGCGCCGCCGGCGGCGATCTTCATGGGCGACACCGGATCGCTGGCCATGGGCGGCCTGATCGGCACCGTCGCGGTCGCCACCAAGCATGAGATCGTGCTGGTCATCGTCGGCGGATTGTTCGTCGTCGAAATCCTGTCCGTCATCATCCAGGTCGGCTACTTCAAGATGACCGGCAAGCGGGTGTTCCTGATGGCGCCGATCCACCATCATTTCGAAAAGCTCGGCTGGACCGAAAGCCAGGTGGTGATCCGCTTCTGGATCATCGCCGTCATCCTGGCGCTGGTCGGCCTGTCGACCCTCAAGCTGAGATAGGAAGCCCTTTGATCCCCGCCGCATCCTTTTCAGGCAAGCGCGTTTCGCTCTTCGGGCTCGGTGGCTCGGGGATCGCGACGGCGCGCGCGCTGATCGAGGGCGGCGCGGACGTGCTGGCCTGGGACGACAATCCCGACAGTGTGGCCAAGGCCGCCATTGCCGGTATCGCGACCGCTGATTTGCGCGGCGCCGACTGGGCGAAATTCTCGGCCTTCGTGCTGTCGCCTGGTGTGCCGCTGACGCATCCCAAGCCGCATTGGACGGTGGAACTGGCGCGCGGCTCAGGCGTCGAGATCGTCGGCGACATCGAGCTTTTCTGCCGCGAGCGGATGCTGAGCGCGCCGACAGCGCCTTTCATCGCCATCACCGGCACCAACGGCAAGTCGACGACGACCGCGCTGACCGCGCACATCCTGAAAGCCGCGGGACGCGATGCCCAGATGGGCGGCAATATCGGCCGCGCGGTGATGACGCTCGATCCGCCCGAGCCCGATCGGCACTATGTCGTCGAGTGTTCGTCCTACCAGATCGACCTCGCGCCCTCGATCAATCCGACGGCCGGCATCCTGCTCAATCTGACGCCCGATCATCTCGACCGCCATGGCACCATGCAGCACTACGCCGCGATCAAGGAGCGGCTGGTGGCCGGCAGCGAGACGGCGATCGTCGGCGTCGACGATTCCTGGTGCGCGCAGATTGCCGAGCGGCTGGAGCGGGCGGGGCGGCATGTCATCCGCATTTCCAAGCGCCTGCCGCTGACCGACGGCTATTTCGCCGATGGCAGCAATTTGATGGAAGCTGTGCACGGCCGTTACAGCCGTGTCGCCTTCCTCGAAGGCATCGGCTCCTTGCGTGGCCAGCACAATGCCCAGAACGCTCTGGCTGCGGTCGCCGCTTGTCTCAAGATCGGGCTGGAGCTTGGCGAGATCCAGTCGGGACTGGAAAGCTTTCCCGGCCTCGCGCACCGCATGGAGCAGGTCGGCCGCAAGGACCATGTGCTGTTCATCAACGATTCCAAGGCGACCAATGCCGATGCTGCGGCGCCGGCGCTGTCGAGCTTTGCACGCATCTACTGGATCGCCGGCGGCCTGCCCAAGGAAGGCGGCATCGAACCCTTGCGCGGCTTCTTCCCGCGCATCGCCAAGGCCTATCTTATCGGCGAGGCGGCGCCGGCGTTTTCGGCGACGCTGGGCGAGGCCGTGCCCTACGAGATTTCAGGCACGCTGGCCGCGGCGGTCGAGCACGCCGCGCATGATGCGGCTAAGGACGACAGCGGCGAGGCGGTGGTGCTGCTGTCGCCGGCCTGCGCCAGCTTCGACCAGTTCAAGAATTTCGAAGTTCGCGGCGAAGCCTTCAGGCAAGCTGCGAATGCTATCGAGGGTGTGAAACCCATCGGAGGGGCACGATAATGCAGAGCCGTCTCGACAAAAGTCCGGTTGCGACCTGGTGGTGGACGATCGATCGCTGGTTCCTGGCGGCGTTCCTGTCGCTGATGGGCCTCGGTATCGTGCTGTCCTTCGCGGCGAGCCCGGCGGTCGCCGAACGCATCGGCCTCGACAGTTTCCACTTCGCCACCAGGCAGATCATCTTCACCGTACCGGCGCTCGGCGTGATGCTGGCTGTGTCGTTCCTCGATTCCAGGCAGATCCGGCGCATGGCGCTGATCATGCTGTGCCTGATGCTGGTGCTGATGGTGGCGGTGCTCTACATCGGCGTCGAGGTGAAGGGCGCACGCCGCTGGGTGTCGCTTGCCGGCCTGTCGATCCAGCCGTCGGAATTTTTGAAACCAGCCTTCGTCATCATGTGCGCCTGGCTTTTCGCTGAGCACAAGCGCCAGCCCGACATTCCCGGCAATCTGTTCGCCATGTTGCTGCTGGTACTGGTCGTGTCGCTGCTGGTGGCGCAACCGGATCTCGGCCAGACCATGCTGACGACCGGCACCTGGGGCATCATGTTTTTCATGGCCGGGCTGCCCTGGCTGTGGATCGTTGCGCTGGGTGCCGCCGGCGTCGGCGGCGTTTTCGCCGCCTATACGGTGTTCCCGCACGTTGCCTTGCGCATCGACAAGTTTCTTACCGGCGAAGGCGACACATTCCAGGTCGATATGGGACGCGACGCGCTGATCAATGGCGGCTGGTTTGGCGTCGGACCAGGTGAGGGCACAGTCAAGCGCGTTATTCCCGACAGCCATGCCGACTTCGTCTTCTCGGTCGCAGGCGAAGAGTTCGGACTGATCATGTGCTTCTTCATCATGTCGATATTCGCCTTCATCGTGCTGCGCGGCCTCAACACGGCGCTGAAGGAGCATGACGATTTCACCCGCTACGCGGTCGGCGGCCTCGTCACCGTCTTCGGCTTGCAGGCGGTCATCAACATGTGCGTCAACCTCCAGCTTGTGCCGGCCAAGGGCATGACGCTGCCGTTCATCTCCTATGGCGGCTCCTCGCAGATCGCCATCGCCATCTCGATGGGGATGGTGCTGGCGCTGACACGCAAGCGGCCGGAAAAGCGCAAGCAGATGGGCTTTGGCCTGTCGCAACGCGCCGTGCCGGCGGAGTGATATGGCCAGAGGCGTCATCCTTCTCGCGGCAGGCGGCACCGGCGGGCATCTTTTCCCGGCCGAGGCGCTGGCGCATGAGCTGAACGAGCGCGGCTGGTCGGTGCACCTGGCAACCGACGACCGTGCCGAGCGTTTCGCCGGCCATTTTCCGGCCGCTGCCGTCCACCCGATCCAGTCGGCGACGATGGGCTCGAAAAACCCTTTTGCCCTGCTTGGTGCCTTCTGGAAAATCTGGCGCGGCGTGCGCCAGGCTTCTGCCGTCATCGCCAGGATCAAGCCGGATGCCGTCGTCGGCTTCGGCGGCTATCCGACCTTGCCGCCGCTCTACGCGGCGACACGGCGCAAGGTACCGACCCTGATCCATGAGCAGAACGCGGTGATGGGGCGCGCCAACCGGGCGCTGGCCGGCCGTGTCGACGCGATCGCCGGCGGCTTCCTGCCGCAGGACAGCAGTGCAGCCGGGGTCAAGACGGTGACGACAGGCAATCCGGTCCGGCCTGCGGTGCTGGAAGCGGCCAAGACTGCCTATGCGGCATCTGCCGGGGATCAACCGTTCCGCCTGCTGGTTTTTGGCGGCAGCCAGGGCGCCCAATTCTTTTCCGATGCCGTGCCGGGAGCCATTGCGCTGCTTTCCGACGCCCAGCGCAAACGGCTGGTCATTACCCAACAAGCGCGCGCCGATGACGTGGCGCGGGTCAAGGCGGCCTATGCCACCCTTGGCGTCGCCGTCGAGGTCTCGCCCTTCTTCACCGATATGGCGGCACGCATGGCGGCCGCTCATCTGGTGATCTCGCGTTCCGGCGCCTCGACCGTCTCGGAGATCGCCGTCATCGGCCGGCCGGCGCTGCTGGTGCCTTACCCCCATGCGCTCGATCACGATCAGGCGGCGAACGCGGCGGCCCTTGCCGCTGCCGGCGGCGGCGAAGTGCATCCGCAATCCTCGCTCTCGTCCGAACGCATCGCAGCGCTTGTCGGCGGGCTGATGGACGACCCCGATCGGCTGACGGCGATGGCGGCGGGTGCGAAATCGGCCGGCAGGCCGGACGCGGCACGGTTGCTCGCCGATCTTACAGAGGCTATTGCGTCCAAAAAAACCGTTTCGGATTTCAGGAAGGGGACGCAAGCATGAAGATGCCGCAGACCATCGGCCTTGTGCATTTC
>NZ_RZQE01000514.1:0-4029 GCF_004022955.1 Mesorhizobium sp. M7A.F.Ca.US.002.01.1.1
TTTTACGAAGAGGCGCGACAAGGTTGCAACTCTTTCTGATCTAGAAAAGCGAAAATTTGCTGTAATCATTCAGGTGTTAGGAATTCTTCCTTACCCGTGAGGCCATGAGTAGAACGACCGTTCGCCAGCGATCGAGGTAGAGTCCTTCAAGGCTCACCCCTGATCCGTCGCCACTCGATCTGAAGGTTGCTCATCGTCTAGAATAACGAGTGGCGGCATGCAAAGAAAAGCTTGCATCGAGCCGTATGCCGCACACATCGCGCAGTCAATGCCCGTGTCGTCAAGGACGACGCCAGTTCCAGGAAACGGGATAAGTCTGCTGCGGAGCGGCAGACACTTTTCCAGAAGTATCCGCGCACCCCTTGGTGTGATTGTGTATGCCTGAAGCCCAAACGAATGCTCTACCTTGATAAGGAATCTGGAGAAGTTCTCGGACTGGAACAAGGCAGTTCTATTAGTATACTGACGATCGTAGAATTCCATTTTGGCTTTTGAGAAACCAAGGTCAAGCCAGAGAAAGGATGGGTCAAATATATAGCCCCACTGTATGATATCCCAATCTGCCCGTGCTTGAGATATAATACTGGTGGATTCCTCCGTGAAACGAAACGATGACCGAATATCGTCTTCGAAAATAGTTATTGTCTTGTTTTCTGAAACCGACAGCTTCCACAAGCTGATATGGGATAGAGCGCACCCTAACGTGCCCGGGGGATACGGACAATCACTGGTAATCAGACCTTCCTTGATGAGCGCCTCCCTGTCGAGAGAAGTGCCGTCAACGGCTGATACGCGAACGGTATTGTGCAATAAATGCCAGTTGTTACTTTGGTACCTGCTCCAGCGCTCGATGCTGCGGTCTAGGTTTATCAGGTGAATTTTCGGGGAACCCGTCGGCTCGACAGGCCGGGCTGGCATCGTCCCGGAGACAGAGGGCGTGGCGGCAGTGAATGTGGAGGTATCGCCCGCACCATGCAACAGCGCTCGAGCCCGTTCGATGCCATCACTCACATGGTATTGGCCATCGCCAAAGGTGATGTAGCCATAGACTTGTCGGTTATCCATATACTGGACGATTCCGGCCTTCCTGGCGCTGGCAGCAAAGACAACGTACTCGTACCGCGATGTGCCGTCCTCGTATGTCAGTTCGGTCAGCACGTCAGCCCGGACAAGATATGTGCAATGCACGAGCGGCACCTCGATGGCGCCGCGCACGTGGCGGTTGAGCACCCAACCATACTGATCGCACTGCAGATAATACCCGTTGGCATCGATCTCGGCATGAAAGTTCGAATAATATTGGCCCGGCGAGATAGAGCGAAGCAGAGGAGCGACGATTGGCAAATCAAGCGAGACAAGTTCTCGCAGCGTGGCCGATCGCACGAAATTGTCGACGTCGGCCACGAAATAGAAATCGCAGCCGTGCTCGAACGTTTTCCGCAGACTTATGTTGCGGATTCGGCCAAGCACCCTGAAGCGCGTCTCATTCCATTCGTGCTCGCCAAACTGCTCAACACGATCGACGACGTCCGAGGCGTCGATTTCGACCGCCGCATAGAGGTGACCCACGCGCTCTACCCATTCGCGCAGTATATGCTCGGTCCTGTCGGTATTGTTGTTTGTCCTGATGTATAGGACGATCGATGCCTTCGGGTAGTCGAGCGCCTCGATGCACTCGAGGTAAAGCGGCAGTGCCGGTTCCTTCTGCTTTGCCAGGATTGCAATCAGGATGCGCGGTGAACCCTTCAGGCGCGACCGCAGCGAACGCTGCCGGATAAGCTTGTGCTGATCGATCAAGCTCTCTGTCCCGAACGCCCCGAGATTCGACGGTTCATGCACCGGAAGCTTGTCAGTGGCGAAACGCGCGTTGGCCACCACGCGCTTCGCCATTTCCGCCGGCAATTTTTCGCTGGCGAGCAATTTCAGACAGGCGTCGAGTGAATCCCGGTAAGCGCCTGTCCAGTAGGCATTGACGGCAAACTCGTCGAGCAATCCGTAATCGTAGACCCAAGGCTGTATGAAAAGTCCGGGGGGTTGTGCAAGGTCGAGCCCTCGACGCGCAAATTCCGCTCCCTCCGCGTTCCGGCCCTGGGTGCGGCAATAGAGGCTCGCGGCGTGAAGAGCTTCAGCGCGGGCGGGAACGGCCTGCGTCGCACGCTCAAAGATTGCAACAACCTCGTCGAATGGCCGTCCCAGCGCTGCCATGAGATTGCCCGCTTCGAGCAGGCTGACATAGATTTCCTCGTCCCAGAAGCCCAGCTCGGCGCGCTTCAGATAGTTTGCCAGCGATTTTTCACGTTCTCCGGAATCCCTATAGCTCTGCGCCAGATAGAAGGTGTATCGCGAAATAAGGAACGGGTCGGTCTCCGTAGCAAGCGCGTTTTCAAGAACCGCCGCGTCGTCCTGGTACTTTCGCGGGTTTTGACTGCGTGCTCCGCCACGCCCCGTCGCCACGCGAAAACCCTTGGCGGTCTCGCGTGTGAGATGGCCGGGAGGGGCCTCGAGATATTCGTGCAGCACGCCCTTGAAGGAGAAGGGAAGCCGGTTGCGGCAAATCTGCGGGCGATAAAACGAAATGCCCCCATGGGACACCTCGACGTCGTAGAGATCGTGTTCCATGTTCGACTTGAACGCGATCGGATCGAAGTCAGCGTCTTGGACCACGACGTCGTCGGCGTCGATGATCATGGCGTAGTCGACCGTCTCGACTTCACGCAGGCGGTCAAGGGCAAAGGTACGGTTGTACGCAAAGTCCCGCCAAGGCTCGTCGATGACTGTGCCTTTGACATTGTGCAGGGTCAGGAAGGTACGGATGAGGTCCTGCGTGCCGTCCTCGGAACCCGTGTCGATGACGAGCACGTAGTCAACGAGAGGAAGCGCGCTGGCGAGGCATTGCAAGATGACCTTTGCCTCGTTCTTGACGATCATGCACAGGCCGATGGTGCTCATGCTAATCCCTTGGCGGAGTGGCGTTCGTTACACGCTGCTGGAAATTGTTGAAGGGAATTCCTGCGCCTTTGTCCGGCTTTATATCTCATGCATCATCCCGTCGCCTTGGCCATTTGCATGACCTTTGTTGCAAAGAACGATTGCCCCTTCACAGCCAAGTGCTGCCTCAACCCGTCCATTGTTTAGCCAGCGCTTTCCGTCGCAGCAAGGGTCTTGCGGTCGCTCGGGACCAGAGGGTTAAGAACAGAATTTCCCGTCGACCCAATCGCTGAGGCGCAAATTCCGCCGCGACATCGAGGGTTCGACGCGAACCAGAGGGCACCCTTAAGCCTCGGATTTCTCGATGCGTTCGGCCGCCCATGCGCGCCATTTGATGTCGACCGAAAGTAGTTACTCATGGTCCACAATTAATAAATTGTTAACTTGGTTATTTACAAGTTGCTAATTTTAGATTTTACTAATGTCTTGTGTTGAGAGGGTTCCCGCGAACCGGGCAGAGGGCCTGTTGGGCTGCGTCTGCGAAGCCAGGAGAGTGTCTGGAGCAAGTCACTTCGTGCGTGAGGGCGTGGCGAGTGTGTGGTGACGTGCAAGAGAAGACGTTGTACGGCCTTGAACTAAAGGCCGGCGTTTTCCCAAATCTGATGTTCCCCCCGCAAGCAGTTGGTTCCCTCGTAAGTCGTCGTCGAGAAATCGGCGACACGCGTGACGGGAGTGACCATGGTTGGGGTGATACCGTGTACGAGTCGATGGGGCCGTGACGCAGGCTTAGGCGTAGAACAACGCCTGAATTACCCGCAGTTGGCCAACAGCACGGATTACCCAGCGATTGATGGGTATTCCTCAGTGTCCTTTGGACGCCTCACTCACCTGGGCGAAGACAACTGGGGCGCCATCCGATCGAGCGGCACGAAGAGGCTGCCAAGCCTTGCGCACCCGTCTCTTAGACCTGCCCGCAATGCGGCAATGCGCGCGACCGGCCTCACCGGGCGCCCGCGCTCTGCAGCCATTGAACCAGCGATTGAAATCTAAGGTACGACCAAGAGAAGCTGCGGCCCGGCCGCCGGCGACCAAGGAGAAGAT
>NZ_RZQE01000515.1:0-3976 GCF_004022955.1 Mesorhizobium sp. M7A.F.Ca.US.002.01.1.1
ATCAACCAGCGTGTGCGGCGCCTGTCGGGCGGCCAGCGGCAGGCGATCTCGATCTGCCGCGCTGTCGGCTCCGGCGCCAAGCTGGTGGTGATGGACGAACCGACGGCAGCGCTTGGCGTGCAGGAGACGGCCAATGTCGAGGCGCTGATCCGGCGCCTGCGCGAGCAGTCGGTCTCAGTCATCCTGGTCAGCCACAATTTCGATCAGGTCCGCCGCCTGTCCGACCAGATCTGGGTGATGCGGGCGGGAAAGATGGCGGCGACTGTGCGCGCCTCGGAGACATCAGGCAACGAGCTCGTCGCGCTGGTCACCGGCGCGGCATAGTCCTGCAGCATCAGACTTGAAATCAAAGGGAGTTTGCCGGTGGCACCAATTCGTGTCGGACTTATAGGTCTTGGAGAGGTCGCCCAGTCGATCCATCTGCCGGTGCTGAGCGATCAGCGCGAGCGCTGGGTGATCGCGGGCGTGTACGACGTGTCGCCCAGCCTGGTGGCGCTGTGCACCTCGCAACACCCGACGGCAAGAACCTTCGAGACGGCCGAGGCGCTAATAGCGTCACCCGACATCGACGCGGTGTTCGTGCTGTCATCCGACGACACCCACAGCCGCTTCGTGCACGCGGCGATTGCTGCCAACAAACATATCCTGCTGGAAAAGCCTGCCTGTCTGACGGTGCGCGAGATCGACGATCTGCTGGCGCTGATGCCGAGTTACGACAAGACCCTGTTCGTCGGCTATATGCGCCGCTACGCGCCGGCCTATCTGGCCGCCAGGGACGAGCTGCCGGCCTTCGCCGACATCACCCATGTCCGCATCTTCGACCTGATCTCGGAGGGCCGGCATTTCCTCAAGAAGAGCCAGAACGTCCTCTATCCCAACGACATAGACCCGGCCCTGCTGGCGCGTGGCGCCAAGGAGCGCGACGCGCTGATCCGCGAAGTCGTCGGTGCCGACGCGCCGGCCGACCTGGTGCGCGCCTATCGCGGGCTGACGGCGCTTTCCTCGCACCACATTTCAGCGATGCGCGGGCTGATCGGCGAGCCGGCGCGCGTGCTGGCCGCGCACCGCACCAATGGCGGCGCCAACACATCGGTCACCTTCGACTACGGCCATTTCGCTTGTCTCTACGACGCGGTGGTCGACGATCTCGGCCTGTTCGACGCAATGATCGAGGTGCGCTCCAACACCAGGCGCGTGCGCATCATCTACGACACGCCCTACATCCGCAGCCTGCCGACGCGGCTGGAGGTCACCGATGCCGGCCCGCTCGGCCCGGTGACGAAAGCCTTCGGCCCTCTCTACGGCGATGCTTTCTCGAATGAACTCGAGATTTTCCACCGCCACATCGCCGAAGGAACAAAGCCGCTGACCGACCTCGCCGATTCCCGCCGCGACCTGGCGCTGATGGCCGAAATCATCGAGCGTATGAAGGAGAGCGGCCAGCGTTGAGGCGCTCCCTACTGCCCTACTGCCCTACTGCCCTACTGCCCTACTGCCCTACTGCCTTATTTCCCGCAGTGATGATCGTTGATCTTGTTCAATGCATTCGCGTCGGGTCCAACGCGATGGTAGGAGCACGCGCCAGCCGCCGTCGTCACCAACTGCTGATCGTAGTAGTGCGGGCCGCCGAACAGGATATCGATGAGATCGCCTTCGGCGGGAACGTAGCGTTCGGAGTGGACCCGGCGGTCGTGATGCCGGTCGCCAGCCAAGGCCGGGGCGCAAAGACTCGCGCCCGTAGCAACCGCGAGAGCTAGGATCGCAACGCATTTCGTGGTCATCGGCACACCCTTCTGGCCATTCCGGAATCGCACCATACATCCAAAACCGCCAGCCGGACAAAAGTTCCGAGAAGACCGCGATAGGCTCTTGCCGAAGCCTGCGGCCTCGCTCATCCATGATGCGTGGGAATGTGGGATCCGTGATGACCGACGCCAGCCTTCACCTCGTCGAAGCGACGATCGACCAACTGAGCCGCGCGCTCGATCACGGCACCGTCACCAGCGTCGAACTGGTCGGGGCGTATCTCAGGCGCATCGCGCATTTCGACCGGCACGGCATCAGCCTCAATGCCGTCCCAGTGCTCAACCCTGACATGTTTGAGCAGGCGGCGGCCTCCGACCAGCGGCGCCGCAACGGCGCCGTGCTCGGACCGCTCGACGGCATCCCCTACACCGCCAAGGACAGCTACAAGGTTGCAGGCCTGACGGTGGCCGCCGGCTCGCCGGCCTTCGAGCATCTCATTGCCAATGAGGATGCCTTCACCATAGCCCGGCTGCGCGCCGGCGGTGCGGTGCTGATCGGGCTGACCAACATGCCGCCAATGGCCAATGGCGGCATGCAGCGCGGCGTCTATGGCCGCGCCGAAAGTCCGTACAATGGCGATTATCTCACCGCCGCCTTCGCATCGGGTTCGTCCAATGGCTCCGGCACGGCGACAGCGGCCAGCTTCTGCGCCTTCGGGCTTGGCGAGGAAACCTGGTCGTCCGGCCGCGCGCCGGCCACCAACAATGCGCTGGTCGCCTACACGCCGTCGCGCGGCGTCATTTCTGTGCGCGGCAACTGGCCCCTGGTGCCGACCATGGATGTCGTCGTGCCGCATACGCGCAGCGTGCCCGACATGCTCGAACTGCTCGATGTGATCGTCGCCGACGATCCCGAGGCGCGAGGCGATTTCTGGCGCGCGCAGCCTTGGGTCAAGCTGCCGAAAAGCTCCGATGTGCGGCCGCCCCGTTATACCGATCTCGCACTGGCGGGGTCGTTGAAAGGCAAGCGCCTGGGCGTGCCCAGAATGTATATCGGCCGCGACAGCGAGGCCGATGCGCCGATCGAAACCCGCGCCTCGGTGCTTGCCCTGTGGGAGCAGGCAGCGGCCGATCTCAAGCGGCTTGGCGCCGAGGTGATCGAGGTCGATTTCCCCGTCGTCTCCAACTACGAGCGCGACCGCCCCGGGGCGCGCACCATGGTCGAGCGCGGGCTGGTGCCGCAGGACTTCGCCGAGCGCGAACTCTGGGATCTCAGCATCTGGGGCTGGGACGACTTTTTGCGCGCCAATGCCGACCCGGCCGTGCCCGATCTCGTCTCCGTCGACGGCCCAAAGATCTTCCCGCAGCCGCCCGGCACGCTGCCCGACCGCTATGAGGGCGGCTTCGATCTGAGAGAATATGTGGAACGGGCCCGGTTCGGCGTCACGCCGTTCGCAGACATTCCAACGCTGGAAGACGGACTGAAGGGCCTCGAAGCAACAAGGCGGATCGATTTCGAGGTCTGGCTGGACGGCCAAGACATCGACGCCGTGGTGCTGCCCGCCGCCGCCGATGTCGGACCGGCCGATGCAGACATCGACGAGGCATCCGCCGTCCTTGCCTGGCGCAATGGCACCTGGGTCGCCAACGGCAATCTGGTCTGGCGCCATCTCGGCATCCCCACCGTCACCGTGCCGATGGGAACCATGGCCGATATCGGCATGCCGGTCGGCCTGACTTTCGCCGGCAAGGCCTATGATGACGAAAGGCTGCTGCGCATGGCCGGCGACTACGAACTGTCGACCCGGCGCCGCACCCTGCCCCCACGCACGCCGGAACTGACTGAAGATGTATTTTCCCGCCGGCCCACGCAAACCGGTAACGGCAAGGCACCTCCGCTCGTCATCGCGCTTGCCGCCGAGACGCGCACGACCGGCGATCAGGACGAGATCACCATCACCCTCGACCTGCCGATCGACGCCGAGGCGGAAAACGCCAGCGTCAAGGTGCATGTCAACGGCGAGCCTGTCGCCATGCAGCGAAGCGGAGCGCGCTGCTGTGGACAGGCATTGGTTCCGGCCGCAGAGCACCAGCGGTTCCACAGCGTCTGGCGTGGCTCGTATGGCTCGATCGTGACGGCTATTGTGCGGCTGGAGGATGGGCGCAGCGCCGGCGCCTATCTGGTTACGGGCGGGATTGGATGAACGCCAGCAGCTAGGAAGGCAGCGAAG
>NZ_RZQE01000516.1:0-3964 GCF_004022955.1 Mesorhizobium sp. M7A.F.Ca.US.002.01.1.1
CAGCGTCCCCTACCAGAGCACCCACAATACGGGCGGCGCCATCATGGGAACGGACCCGAAGAAGAGCGCGGTCAACACCTTCCTCCAGAGCTGGGACGTCCCCAATGTCTTTGTCATCGGTGCGTCGGCCTTCCCGCAGAATGCCGGCAAAAATCCGACAGGAACGGTCGGCGCGCTCGCTTTCCGCGCCGCCGATGCCATCCGCAATCAATATCTGCGCAATCCCGGTGCACCCCTGGTGCAGGCATGAACAAGCTCGTTCTCACGCTCGCCATCGGTGCTGCGGCCCTCACTGGCGGCCCGGCATGGAGTGCCGACCAGGCGGACCAGATCATACGTGGACAGTATCAGGCGGTGCTCGGCGACTGTGCAGGCTGTCATACGCGAGCCGAGGGCAAACCGCTGGCCGGCGGCCTGCCGCTCGAAACGCCGTTCGGCGCGCTTGTGCCGCCCAACATAACGCCTGACCGCGAGACGGGCATCGGCAGTTGGTCGGAAGCCGACTTCCGCAGCATGATGAAGTCAGGCATCGGCCACAATGGTGTGCGGCTCTACCCCGCAATGCCCTACCCCGCCTATACCAGGATGAACGATCGGGACATTTCCGACTTGTGGGCCTATCTGACGACGGTTCAACCGGTATCGAACAAGGTCGAAGCCAATCAGCTGCCGTTCCCGTTGAACATCCGGCTGGCGATGCTGGGCTGGAATGCCCTCAACTTCACCGAAGCAAGCTTTCAGCCGGATCCCTCCAAGTCGGCGGAGTGGAATCGCGGCGCTTATATCGTCCAGGGCGCGGGCCATTGCGGCACCTGCCACTCGCCCAAATCTTTCCTTGGCGCCGATAAGGACAGCGAGTTCCTGCAAGGTGCCTCCCTGCAGGGCTGGTTTGCCCCCGACATCACCAACAATGCGCAATCGGGCCTGGGCAAGTGGTCGGAAGAGGATTTGGTGAAATACCTCAAGACCGGCGTCAATGCGCATTCGATTGCCTCCGGTCCGATGGCGGAGGCCATCGAGAACTCCACGTCGAAAATGACCGATCCCGATCTCAAGGCGGTTGCAGTCTACCTCAAGAGCCTGGGCTCGGATGTCGACAGCGCCCAACCGGCAAAGCCTGACGCAACACGGATGACCGCGGGCGAGGCAATCTATCGCGACAATTGCTCGGCCTGCCATGGTGGAGATGGTGCCGGGTCAGGCGCGCTTTTCCCTTCCCTTGCCGGCAATTCGATCGTCGCGCAGGGCAGTTCCGAAACACTGGCACGGCTCGTCCTTGCCGGCAGCCAGGCCGTGCACACGGCCGATGCACCGACGACGCCCGCCATGCCTTCCCTGGCCTGGCGCCTGAAAGACCAGGAGGTCGCCGACGTCTTGACCTATGTGCGCGCCAGTTGGGGCAACGCGGCTCCTGCAGTCTCGTCCGGCGATGTCGCTGCCGTACGCAAGGGATTGACCCAGTAGACCCGTACTCTAGCTCTCGGCTGCGACAGCGAGTGCCAGACGGCTCATGTCGGTGAAAAGCGCCTGGCGCTCGGAATAGTCGGTCTGTTCGCCGGTCTCGATGTTGTCCACCACAACACACATCGACAAGGCACGTGCTCCGAAATGCTCCGATATGCCATAGAGCGCGCTGGTTTCCATATCCACGGCCAGGGCTCCTTGCGCCCGTGCATCGGCAAAACGGGCACGCCCATCCGGGTGATAGAAAATGTCGCTGCAGACCGTCAGGCCGACATGATGGTCGATGCCAAATTCTACCGCCTTGGCCCGTGACGATGCGAGGAGCGCCGGGTCCGGGCCAGCCGGTCCATAAAGGCCGAAAACCTGGCCGCTCTGGGCGCTTTCCGCCTGTGCCGATTGCGAGATGACAAGGCTGCGCAGCTTTGCCTTTGCGGTCAGGCTGCCGCAGGTGCCGGTACGGATCAGCGTCCGGGCGCCATAATGGTCCAGCAGTTCATGCGCATAGATCAGAAACGATGAAACGCCGATGCCCGTCGCCTGAATGCTGATGGACTTGCCACGAAACAAGCCGGTGAAGCCAAGCGTGCCGCGTCGGCGATTGATGCAGCGCGGCGCTTCCAGGAACGTTTGCGCCATCCATTCAGCGCGCTGCGGGTCGCCCGGCAACAACACCGTGTCGGCATAGTCGTCCTTGTCCGCTTCGTTGTGCGGCGTCACCGGTTGCTCCCCTAAGCCTTCCTGCCGTTCACCCCTCAATCATGGCGTTGTCACAGCGTTGCGCAAGGAGGAACATGGGGAAGGCTCTAGGACTCCAGCACGTCCTTGACGATCGTGGCCAGTTGCTTGAGCGAAAACGGCTTGGGCAGGAAGCCGAAATGCGCATCTGCCGGCAGGTTTCTGGCGAATGCGTCCTCGGCATAGCCGGACACGAAGACGAACTTGATGTCGGGCTGGCGCTTGCGCAATTCGCCGAGCAGCGTCGGCCCGTCCATTTCCGGCATCACCACGTCGGAAACGACGATATCGACCTTGCCGCCCAGCGCCTCGAACACTTCCAGCGCCTCGACGCCCGACGATGCCTCGTGCACGGTGTAGCCGCGCGAGGTCAGCGCCCGCATGCCGCCCATGCGCACGGCATCCTCGTCCTCGACGAGCAGCACCGTGGCCGAGCCCGACAGATCCTTGGCCGGATCGGCGACCTTTGCCGGCGCCGCCGGCGCATCGCCGGGCTCGCCTGCTTTTTTCGCTTCGGCGATGTGACGCGGCAGGAAAATGCGGAAAGTCGAGCCTTTGCCGACTTCGGAATCGCAGAAGATGAAGCCGCCGGTCTGCTTGATGATGCCGTAGACCATCGACAGGCCAAGGCCGGTGCCTTTGCCGACTTCCTTGGTGGTGAAGAAGGGCTCGAATATCTTCTTCAGCACGTCGGGCGCGATGCCGCTGCCGGTGTCCTCGACTTCGACCACGACATAGTCCGCCGGGGCGAGTTCGCGGTAGGAAAAGGCCTTGCACTCCTCGGCGGTTACATTGCGGGTGCGCACGGTCAGATCGCCGCCCGCCGGCATAGCATCGCGCGCGTTGACCGCAAGGTTGACCACCACCTGTTCGAACTGCCCGATATCGACCTTGACCGGCCACAGGTCGCGGCCATGGTCGACCTTCAGCTTGATGTCGTTGCCGACAAGGCGGGCCAGCAGCATCCTGAGATCGGCGAGCACGTCGGTCAGGTTGAGCACTTCCGGCCGCAATGTCTGCTTGCGCGAGAAGGCCAGCAACTGCCGCACCAGCGAAGCCGCCCGGTTGGCATTCTGCTTGATGTTCATGATGTCTGGGAAGGACGGGTCCGACGGGCGGTGATTGGTCAACAAAAGGTCGGACGCCATGATGATGGCGGTCAGCACATTGTTGAAATCATGCGCGATGCCGCCGGCAAGCTGGCCGACTGCCTGCATCTTCTGGCTTTGCGCCATCTGCCCTTCGAGCGCTTTCTGCTCCGTTGTCTCGACGGCGTAGACGATGGCCGACTCCTCGGCGCCCTCGCCGCCCTCGCCGCCGGTGCCGTCGGCGACGGCGTTGACGTAGAAGCGGATGTGCCGTTCGTCGTTGCCGGGCAGAAGCGTGTCGATCGGCTCGATGTCGGCCTGCCGCTGCTGCGCTTTCTCGAAGGCAGCCGCGAAGGCCGGCCGGTCGCGTTCGTGGATTACCGTGTCGAGCCGCACGCGACGGTCGACGGCGTCGCGATCGACGACAGACGAAAACAACGACAAAAACGGCGCATTGGTGCGCAGGATGCGTCCGTTGTGGTCGACGCCGGCGATTGCCATCGGTGTCGAGTTGAAGAAGCGGGTGAAGCGCACTTCCGAAGCCCGCAAATCGGCAGAGGCATCCTCGCCTTGCGTGCGGTTGAGCACGATCGTGCGTGTCGGCCCATTCAATCCTTCGCGGCTGGCCGAAACGCGGTGCATGAAGCGCACCGGCAGCGCTTCGCCCGTCATGGTCG
>NZ_RZQE01000517.1:0-3944 GCF_004022955.1 Mesorhizobium sp. M7A.F.Ca.US.002.01.1.1
CTTCCAGTCCTTCGGCGGATTGTCCTTGTACGTGTCGTTCTTGTACATCAGGACCATGCCGTAGTTCATCGCCGGCACGCTGCACTCGCCGACCTGTCCGGGCGGGATGTGCGAGATGTCGAGCTTGGTCAAATCCAGCTTCTGGAACAGTTTTCCGCAATGCACGAAGGGCGGAAAATCGTCCGTATCGACGACATCCCAGGTCACATTGCCTGATTCGACCTGCGCCTGGAGCTTGGCGATTTCGGTCGGCCCATCATTCAAAAGCTTGACGCCGCTCTTGTCGACGAATTCCTTGAGGGCGGCGACCTGGCCGTCCTGGTAGATGCCGCCATAGGAGACGAAGGTCAGCGTCTTTCCCTTCAGCGAGCCGTCCACCACGGTCCCGGCCGGCGGCGCGTTCTGCGCGTGAGCGGCGGCCGCAAGCAAGGCCAGTGCGGCGGCGCCGACGAACCCGGCCAATCTTGATCTGCTTCCCATTTTCTAACCCTCCGATGGCTCGCTGTTTGATTTTGGTAGGCCGGGCGCGAGCGTTTTCCGGGCTACATATTGGTCGAGGTCGACGGCGCCGCTGGTCGGCGGCGCAATGATCCACAGCACTTCGGCCACCGTATCGCCGACATTGATCGTCCGGTGGGGCGTCGAGGTCGAATATTCGATGCTATCGCCCTCTTCGAGGGTGAAGCTCTCCTCGCCGAGCGTCAGTTGCACGCGTCCGCGCAGCACGAGGAACATCTCGCTCGCGTTGCCGTGCGTGTAGGGCACGTCGCCGGTCGAGCCGCCGACGGCGAACTCGCCGCAATAGACTTCCATCTCGCGGATCGGCCGGCGCGACAGCAGCGTCTTGCGGTAGCCTTCGCTGGTCGGCAGCGCCGGCCGCTCGCTGCGTGTCAGCACCGCGTGCGGCGACACTTCGCATTCGTCGAAAAGATCGGCGAGGCTGATGCCGAGCGCATTGGCAATCAGCATCAGCGTGCTGGTGTTGGCGCCGGAAAGGCCGCGCTCGAGCTGGCTTAGGAAACTGGCGGTGGTGCCGATCATGTCGCCGAGCTGGCGCAGCGTCAGGCGCCGCGTGGTGCGATAGGCCTTGATCCGATCGCCCAATACCGTCGAGCGGCGCGCTTCGGCGCTGGTCGCGGCATTGTCGTTGAGTGCGTGATCCGCAGCGATTTTCATGGCGATCTCAGGGTTCACTTAACATGCTATTAAGTGGGGCGTCCTGGCAAGCGGATTCGCCTGGTCACCTGAAAATCATCGATGGACCTGCAGAGGGCATGATCGGCCGACCGGCAACCCGGTTCAGCTCGATCACTGGATCATGAAGCGCGAACTGAATGGCAGGCTTGCCGCGCCGACGGCCTTCGGGCTGATGGTGACGCGCGCCGGCAGCGCTTCGATGCCGGGGAATTCCCGGCCGATGTCGTCGCACAAGGCCTCGGCAATCTTTTGCGGCGCATAGCTGGACAGGACGACCGTCCTGAACTCGACAAACTGGGTCAGCGCGGAGATCGACGCTTTCAGGCGGTCGGAACACTCGCCCAGCCATGCGCTGTAGGCCTCGCCCAGATCGGGCCACTCAGGGCTGCTGCTCCAGATGATTTCGGACGGGCGCCCGCGCATGGCCAGTTCGCTCTCCAGGCGCATCAGGCCGTGATCGAAGCTGGCGCTGGAGTTTCCCTTGTAGATCTGGTGGTTGAGGATGAGCCTGCTCTGCAGCCGTGCTCCGAGATAGAAGAACAGATAATCGTTGAGCGGCTTTGCGACGCCGAACATACTCTCGCCGCCGGCCGCAGCGGTGATGTCGTTCTGCACGAAAACCGGCAGCTTGATCTGTTCCTCGATCTCGGCCTGCAAGGCCTTGAGCGAGGTGCTCGATCCGTTGCGGGTTGCAGCCATCGTGTCGACATCGTCGGGAACCGCCAGGCCGATGCCGGCAACCCGGCTGCGCGCCTCGACCGGCAGGCTGGTCATGGCTTGCCCGATCGCGCCGAACAGATCGCTGCTTTGCGGAAACGGATTGGCTTCATCCGCCGGCAACTGCGTGTGGAAGCGCACCGTGCCGATGAAGTCGATGAGCGCGATGTCGATCCTGCGCCGGCTGAAGCCGACGCCAACCGCATAGGCGCCCTCCGGGTTGAGTGAAAGCGGGATCGTCGGCGGCCCGACGCGGCCGCGCTGCGCCTCGCCCTGCGAGACCAGGCCCTCCTGCTCGAGCGAGCGAACGATGACTGAAGCCGTCTGCGCCGACAGGCCGGTCTTCTCGCCGATTTCCATCCGCGAAATGCCTTCGTTCTGAAGCAGCAGGGACAGCACCAGCCGCTCGTTGTAGCTGCGGACGCTCAATGCATTCAGCCCGCTCGCACGATCGGCGATGCGCAAGGGATTGGGTGGTGCGAATCTCATGTCAGGCAAAGGTCGCCCCGTCGGTAAGAGCGCGTTGCCTGGCGGCGGTATGGTTGCTCATGTCGAGCGGCTCCAGCCGATGGCATCGACCGCGCGGGCGAGCGCGGTGCCCAGCAATCTGTGCGCCTCGGCATCGATGTGAAAGCCGTCCGCCTCGCTGCACGACACCACCGAGCCGGCATCGAAAAAGTGCAGTTCGAGCGAGTCCGCCAGAACCTCGAACTCGAGCGCGAGCAGGCGCGATTTCTCCGGCGCGCCGGCGAATATGGACTTCCATTCCTTGACGTCGTCCTGCATCGGCGGTGGCGCCACGATCATGATCTCGGGCGTCGAGCCGCCCGGACCTGGCGCCAGCTCCTTGATGTCGTAGACGAGGCAGCCGATCCCCATCGCCACTTCCGACGGCGGCTTGTTGAAGCGGATCTTCAGATCGTTGGTGCCGAGCATGATGATGACGAGGTCGAGCGTCGCATGGCTCTGCAGGCAAGGACGAAGATAGGTTCGGCCGTTCTTGTGGGCGCCCTCGATCGGGTCGTCGTGGACGGTGGTGCGGCCGCTCAACCCCTCCTCGATGACATACCAGTCAGGGCCCAGCTGAGAACGCAATATGCCCGGCCAGCGTTCACCCGGACCATAGCGCTCGAGCGGCCCCCTGCCGGGGATCTGGCCGTGCGTGTTGGAGTCGCCGTAGCACAAGACTGATCGCATGTTTTTCCCGCCGGGACAGACTGCGCGCCGAAGCCGGCGAGCGCCATTCATGATGGATAGTGGAGCGGCGAAAGGCAAGCAAGGGAATAGTCATTCAACCTGACTAACTATTGACAGGGCGAATCCGCTGTGCTTCTAAAGTGCCCGGAGGAGTTCTCGACCGTCATCATCGTCCAGCAGAAGTTGGGCTTCGACACGCATGTGTTCGGGGGCGGGAGAATTGCGCGCATCGGTCGGTTTGTGACGGGGGCATGCATTGGGAGAGCGTCTCGTGGCCATACGAATTTGTAGGCCGGAGCAACCACAAGGAGGAGTGTTCAATGTTAGGATTGCTGAAAACCGTCGGCCTGGGGATGCTCGTTGCGTCCACGCTTGCCGTGACGTCCCTGGCGCATGCGCAAGACGTCAAGCTGATGGACGGCGTGGCGCCGCGCCCCGACGACACGCGCATGACCGCCGCCGGTGCGTTCAAGAAGGACCCGCCCTGGGTCATCGGCATGAGCGACTTCGGTGTCAACGCAAACACCTGGACGGTGCAGGTGGCGCATGAGGCGGAGAACGCCGCGGCCAAGGACAAGCGCATCTCGAAATTCATCCTGCTCGATGCCGGCTTCGACCAGAAGAAGCAGGTGGCCGATATCGAGGACCTGATCGCACAGCATGTCGACGCCATCATCGTTCAACCGGTGACCAGCACGTCGGCCAATGCCAGCATCGCCAAGGCGGTCGCCGCCGGCATCCCGGTCATCCTTCACACCGGGCGTATCGATTCCGACGCCTACACCACCGAAATCCAGGGCGGCGCCGAGCACTTCGGCAAGGTCATGGGCGAC
>NZ_RZQE01000518.1:0-3926 GCF_004022955.1 Mesorhizobium sp. M7A.F.Ca.US.002.01.1.1
GATAGGAATTTTTTCTTGACCTGCTGAGGGCAGCTATGCTACATATTCGTCCATGGTGCTGATTTGCGCTGCGACCCGCCTCCGGCGGGTTTTTCGCTTCCTGACCCTTGGTCCTTTTCCGAACAATCCCACCGCGGCAGTGTGAAGCCGACATGTTTCGCAAGCGTGATGTGCACGGCGCGACAAATCGCTTGACCTGAAAGCGCGCCGGATCAATCTTCACTGTTAAGAAAAAAATGCGACTGAGTGGAAACACCGACAGCCGCCCAAAGCATGCGTCGATGATGAAGCCTCGCGAAGTCGCGGCCGTCACGAACGGGGAACATCAAAATGGGGAACAAAGACATATGAGCACGATAACGACTGTCCTGGAGCCGCTTGCCGAAGGCAAGTTGCACCGAAATATCGACTGGCGCGGCGCCTTCTGGGTGGCGAGCGGCGTGCCGGCCCTGGTCCTGTTCTCGATCGGCGGCATTGCCGGCACGACCGGCACGCTGGCCTTCGCGATCTGGATCTTCTCCATGATCATGGGCTTCCTGCAATCCTTCACCTATGCCGAAATCGCCGGCCTGTTTCCGAACAAGTCGGGCGGCGCGTCGATCTACGGCGCCACCGCCTGGCTGCGCTATTCCAAGTTCATCGCGCCGCTGTCTGTCTGGTGCAACTGGTTCGCCTGGTCGCCGGTGCTGTCGCTCGGCTGCTCGATCGCCGCCGCCTACATCCTCAACGCGCTGGCGCCAGTGCCGCTGTTCACCGAAACCTCACCCGATGTCGTCGCCTATATCGCCGCGCATGCCGGGACGAGTGCCGCCGACGCCATCACAGCGGTGACCGCGGCGGCGACGCCGGCAATCCGCAACTGGACGCTTTACAGCCACACGCTGGGACCGGTCTCGTTCACCTTCAACGCGACCTTCTTCATCGGCGCAGTGCTGATGCTGATCATCTTTGCGATCCAGCATCGCGGCATTCTCGGCACCGCCAATGTGCAGAAATATATCGGCCTCTTGGTCATCGTCCCGATGCTGATCGTCGGCGTGGTGCCGATCGTCACCGGCCAGATCAACTGGGCGAATTTTTCGCCGCTGGTGCCGCTGGCCGCAGCCTACGCGCCCGAGCCCGGTGCCTGGAACATCGCCGGCTGGACGCTGGTGCTTGGTGGTATGTTCATCGCCGCCTGGTCGACCTACGGCTTCGAGACCGCCGTCTGCTACACATCCGAGTTCAAGAACCCCGGCACCGACACGTTCAAGGCGATTTTCTATTCCGGCCTTCTGTGCATGCTGCTGTTCATCCTGGTGCCGTTCACCTTCCAGGGCGTGCTTGGCCTCAACGGTATGCTGGCGACGCCGATCGTCGACGGCTCCGGGGTCGCCGACGCGCTGGCCGGCATGGTCGGCGGCGGCGCGCTAGTCCACAGCCTGTTGGTGATGCTGATGATCCTGGCGCTGGTGCTGTGCATCATGACGGCCATGGCCGGCTCTTCGCGTACGCTCTACCAGGGCTCGGTCGATGGCTGGCTGCCGCGCTATCTCAGCCATGTCAACGAACATGGTGCGCCGACACGGGCAATGTGGACCGATCTCGTCTTCAACCTGATCGTGCTGGCCATCGCCTCGGCCGACGCGACGAGCTTCTTCTTCATCCTCGCCGTGTCGAATTGCGGTTACATCATCTTCAACTTCCTCAACCTCAACGCCGGCTGGATCCACCGCATCGACAACGGCCATATCGCACGGCCCTGGAAGGCGCCGAGCTGGCTGCTCGGGATCGGGGCGATCTTCGCCTATGTCAACGCGATCTTCATGGGCGCCGGTGCCAAGGTATGGAACCCGATGGCGCTGTGGGCCGGCCTGATCACGGCAGCGCTGATCATCCCGGTGTTCTGCTTCCGACACTACATTCAGGACAAGGGCAAGTTCCCCGACCACATGCTGGCCGATCTCGGCATGACGGGGGCCG
Source organism: Mesorhizobium sp. M7A.F.Ca.US.002.01.1.1 (assembly GCF_004022955.1). Classification (NCBI taxonomy): domain Bacteria; kingdom Pseudomonadati; phylum Pseudomonadota; class Alphaproteobacteria; order Hyphomicrobiales; family Phyllobacteriaceae; genus Mesorhizobium; species Mesorhizobium sp. M7A.F.Ca.US.002.01.1.1. Next base: position 1,963 of record NZ_RZQE01000518.1, read on the forward strand.
ACCTCTCGGTCAAAAAGGCGGGCATGCTGCCCTATCTGACGCTGGTCGCCGGCGTGGTGGTGATGCTGCTCGCCAACTGGTTCTTCGTCATCTGACCTCATAAAAATAAAAAGGATCGGGCGCGCTTCGGCGCGCCCGATCCTTTTCGACTGGCGCGATCGATCTATTCGGCGGCCAGCGCCAGTTGCGGCTTTTCGGCTTCCTGGCTCAGTTCCAGATCGTCCGTCCGTCCCTCCGCCCCGCGCTTCTTCGGCTCCCGGCCGAAGAACAGGGCGTAACCGGCCGGCAGGACCAGGATGGTCAGCACCGTGGCAACCAGGATGCCGCCCATCATGGCGTAGGCGAGCGGACCCCAGAAGACGCCGCGCGAGATCGGGATCAGCGCCAGCACCGCCGTCAGCGCCGTCAGCGTGATCGGCCGGAAACGGCGAACGGCCGAACCGATGATGGCCTCGTAGCGGTCCATGCCCGCGGCGATGTCCTGGTCGATCTGGTCGACCAGGATAATCGAGTTGCGCATGATGATGCCGAGCAGCGCGATGACGCCGAGAATGGCGACGAAGCCGAACGGCGCACCGCTGATCAGGAGTGCCGCGGCAGCACCGATAATGCCAAGCGGACCGGTCGCCAGCACCAGCATCGCCTTGCCGAAGTTCTGCAGCTGGATCATCAAAAGCACGACAATGACGGCCAGCATGATCGGTGCCTTGGCGGCGATCGAAGCCTGGCTTTCCGCCGAATCCTCCGCACCGCCCTGGATTTCGATCTTGTAACCGGGCGCCAGACCCGCACGCAGGTCCTTCATGTCGTTGTACATCTTGGTGACGACGTCGTTGGACTGCACGCCGTCGGGCAAGGTGGCGCGCACGCTGATGGTCGGCAGGCGGTCGCGGCGCCATTCGATGCCTTGCTCCAGCACCGGCACCACCTTGGCCACCTGCGACAGCGGCACGAAACCGCCGAAGTCGGTCGGGATATAGACCGAGTCGACCGAGGACAGCAGGCTGCGGCTGGCATTCGGCTCGCGGGCGACGATGGACACCGTCTCCTCGCCGTCGCGGAAGTCGTCGAGCGGCGCGCCGGACATCGTCGCCTGCAGCATCTGGCGGATGCGCTGCGAGGTGACGCCGAGTGCGCGGGCACGATCCTGGTCGATGACCAGCTTCATCGCCGGAACCGGCTCCAGCCAGTCATCATGCACGGCGCCAAGCAGCGGATCTTCACGGAACTTCGCCTTCACCTGGTCGGCGATGCGGCGCACCTCCTGGCGATCCGGCCCCATGACGCGCATCTGCACCGGCCAGCCGGTCGGCGGACCGAGGAACAGACGATCGACCTTGGCACGGATGGACGGGAAGTCTTGCGCCAGGACGGTGCGCAACTTGACGATCAGACGCTCGCGAGCCGGTTCGTCATTGGCCATGACGAGCAACTGGGCAAAGTTGGGGTTGCTCAGTTGCTGGTCGAGCGGCAGGAAGAAGCGCGGCGCGCCCTCGCCGATATAGGTGGCGATGAAACGCTTGTCCTTGTCGTCCATCATCTTGGTCTCGAGCGCCTTGGCCTGCGCCTCGACTTCCTTGATGCTGGTGCCTTCCGGCAGCCAAAGGTCGACGAGGATTTCCGGCCGCGACGATTGCGGGAAGAAGTTCTGCGGAATGAACTGGAAAGCCCACAGGCTGGTGCCGAAGGTGACCAGCGTCATCACCAGGACGATGATGCGATGGCGCACGGCCCAGCTGACGGTGGCACGAAGCCGGCGGTAGAAACGCGTGTCGAAGACATCGTGATGGCTGCCGGCATGCTTGCGCTGCTTGAGGATCATGTTGCCGAGCCATGGCGTGAAATAGACCGCGACGAACCAGGAGACGATCAGCGCGATGCCGACGACATAGAACAGCGTGCGGACATATTCGCCGGCGGTCGAGGCCGCGAAGCCGACCGGAATAAAGCCGGCCGTGGTGATC
>NZ_RZQE01000519.1:0-3921 GCF_004022955.1 Mesorhizobium sp. M7A.F.Ca.US.002.01.1.1
GCATCAGATAGCCGCTGACATAGCGGGCCGGAAAGCCCATGGCACGGGCGGCGGCGGCAAAGATATGGGTATGATCCTGGCAGACCCCGGTCTTGAGCGCCAAGGCTTCCTCCGCCGGCGTCGTCGCATTGGTCGTGCCGGGCGTGTAGGCGACGCGCTCTCCGATGACAGCCATCAGCCGGTGCAGCCGTTCGATGTCGCTGCCCTTGCCAACCGATGCGGCGAGTTCGCGGATACCGCTGCCGATCACCGTCAATGGTGTCTCATGGCTGTACAGCCAGAGCGGCGTGAAGCCCTGGTGTGGCCCCGAGACGCCCGCGGTGTCGCGCGTCACCACTTCGCCCGACGCCTCGACCGTGATGAAGTCGCGCTCGCCCTCGACGCTCAACAGCCTTGTGTCGTTGCCGAAATGGTCGACAAAGCGGACCTCTTCGCGCGCGCCTTCGATCGCCAGAGCCCAGGACAGAACGGTCTGCGTCGACCCGCTGACCGGAAGCAGCCGCAGCCGCTGCAACAGATAATGCACCGGCGTATCGTAACGGTACTCAGTTCGGTGGGTAATCTTCAGCCGCATGCTTCTATTCCGTTTGTGAGCGCGATCTCCGGACAAACGGTTTCCGTTTGTCTAAGAAAACCGGCTCCACCTTTCGGGACCATGCTCAATTGAACCGATAATCTTGTGCGATTTCGTCGCCCAGCTTGGTGTTGTCGCGAATGAAATTGGCCAGGAATTCATGCAGCCCGGTATCGAAGATATCCTTGATCGACCCGGCTCTCAGCATTGTCTGCGTCTTCTCGGCCGTTGCGTGGCAGGCATGGCGCTCGCCGTAATCGTCGCCGAGGAATTTCAGATGCTCCGACAGGAAGCGATAGCAGAACATCAGCGAACGCGGCATGCGGACATTGAGGATCAGATAGTCGGCAATGTTGGTCGGCTTGTAATCAGCATCGTAGACCCAGCGATAGGAGCGATGCGCCGAGACCGAACGCAGGATCGATTCCCACTGATAATTGTCGAGCGTCGAGCCAACCCAGGAGATCGACGGCAGCAGCACATAATATTTCACGTCGAGGATGCGCGCCGTGTTGTCGGCGCGCTCGACGTAAGTGCCGAGTTGCGAGAAGTCGAAGATCTCGTTGCGCAGCATGGTGCCGTAGAACGAGCCGCGGATCAGCGCCGTCTCGCGCTTGATGGCGTCGAGCACGCTTGGCAGGTCGCGCTCGTCGATCGGCTTGGCCAGCATCCGCTTCAGCGCCATCCAGGCTTCGTTGATGCTTTCCCAGGTCTCGCGCGTCAGCGCGGTGCGCACCATGCGGGCATTGTTGCGGGCTGTCTCGATGGACGACATCGTGCTCGATGGGTTCGACGTGTCGCGCAACAGGAAGTCGGCGACATTGGCGGCGGTATAGTCGGAATATTTCTGGCTGAAGGTGACGTCGGAACCAGCGCTGAGCAGCACCGAATTCCACTCTTCCGAGGCGCTTTGGGTGCGGGTCAGCGCCATGCGCAGGCCGGCATCGACCAAGCGCGCCATGTTTTCCGCCCGCTCGATATAGCGGTTCATCCAATAGAGCCCGTTTGCGGTGCGGCCTAAAAGCATGAAGTGGCCCTTCGGGCTAGTGAGTAGCGAATAGTGAGCAGTGAATATTAAGCAATTGAATCTCAATGAAATATGGCATTTCCTGTCCCTCTATTTCCGCTACTGACTACTGACTATTCCCTACTGACTATTCCCTATTCACTCGTCTCAATCATCCAACACCCAAGTATCTTTCGTCCCGCCGCCCTGCGACGAGTTCACAACCAGCGAACCTTCCTTCAACGCGACGCGTGTGAGGCCCCCAGGCACGATCTGGATGCGGTCGGAGACCAGCACATAGGGCCTGAGATCGACGTGGCGCGGCGCCAGCCCTTTTTCCGTCAGGATCGGGCATGTCGACAGCGCCAGCGTCGGCTGGGCAATATAATTCGATGGCTTGGCCGCCAACTTCTTGGCGAAGGTCTCGCATTCCTTCTTGGTTGCCGCAGGCCCGACCAGCATGCCGTAGCCGCCGGAACCGTGCACTTCCTTGATCACCAGCTCGTCGATGTGTTCGAGCACGTATTTCAGGCTGTCGGGCTCCGAGCAGCGCCAGGTCGGAATGTTGCCCAGGATTGCCTTGCGACCGGTGTAGAACTCGATGATCTCGGGCATGTAGGAATAGATCGCCTTGTCGTCGGCTATGCCGGTGCCCGGCGCATTGGCGATGGTGATGTTGCCGGCGCGATAGACATCCATGATGCCGGGTATGCCGAGAGCGGAATCCGGACGGAACGTCAGCGGGTCGAGGAAAGAATCATCGACGCGGCGGTAGAGCACATCGATCTGCTTGTAGCCTTCCGTCGTGCGCATGGCGACATGGCCGTCGACCACGCGCAGGTCCTGGCCTTCGACCAACTGCACGCCCATCTGGTCGGCAAGGAAGGCGTGTTCGAAATAGGCGGAATTGAAGCTGCCGGGCGTCAGCACCGCAATGGTCGGCGCACCTTTGGTGCTTTGCGGCCGCACCGCCGCCAGCGACTGGCGCAGAAGCTGCGGGTAGTTTTCCACCGGCCGCACCTTGATCTTCTGGAACAGCTCGGGGAACAGCTGCATCATCGTCTCGCGGTTCTCCAGCATGTAGGAGACGCCGGACGGCGTGCGCGCATTGTCCTCCAGCACGTAGAACTCGTCCTCCGAGATGCGGACGATGTCGACGCCGATGATGTGGGTATAGACGCCGGCCGGCGGCCTGACCCCGATCATCTCCGGCAGGAATGCCTCATTCCTGGCGATCAATTCCCTGGGGACGCGCCCTGCCCGCAGGATTTCCTGGCGATGATAGATGTCGTCGAGGAAGGCGTTCAGCGCCTGCACGCGCTGCTCGATGCCCTGCGTGAGGCGCCGCCATTCATTGCCTGAAATGATGCGGGGAACGATGTCGAACGGGATCAGCCGCTCGGAGGCTTCTTGCTCACCATAGACGGCGAAGGTGATGCCGGTCTTGCGGAAGACGCGCTCAGCGTCCTGCATCTTCTCGGTCAGCCTGGCTGGATCCTGCTCCTTCAGCCAGCGATCATACGCCGAATACGGTCTTCTCAATCCGGAGACTTCCGGAAGCATTTCATCGAACGCTGCCAATCGCATACTCCCCTGTGACGCCATTTCACTGGCGTCGCCGGAGAAAATCAAGCGCAATCGGTGATTTGGGAGATACGGGCGATCAGTATGTTGCGCCTGCCTAAAATTGAGGCAGCTGAAATATGACCTTGATCAGCCTTTGCCTCGTGCCCGGGCAAATGCGTTTACCGGCTAGAAAGCACGGAACGTGACGACGGTGAACGTGTCCTTGATGCCGGGGAGAATCTGCACCTTTTCGTTGACGAAATGGCCGACGTCTTCCTCGTCGTCGACATAGAATTTGGCGAGCAGATCGTAGTTGCCGGCGGTGGAGTAGATTTCCGAGGCGATCTCGGCATCGGCAAGCGCGCTGGCAACCTCATAGGATTTGCCGAGCTCGCATTTGATCTGCACGAAAAACGCCTTCATGGCTTCGTCCCGCTAAACGTCCAAGTCCAGCGGCCCTTCTGGCAGACTGGAGGCGGGCTTTCAAGCGCTGGAATCCGTACTCTGCCGGCCCAGGCCTGGGCTGCGACCTGCCGCAGCTCTCCGCCAGCATGCAACCTGCCGCCGAGCGCCAGCGATTATTCGCGATCGCTGAAACCGCGATGCGCTGCCAAGCGTATGTTATGATGCGTCTTCGGACAGCACCATTTCAAGGGAAGATGTTTCGCGGGACAACGGAGACAGGCCATGCGCCGCGCCTTTTTCGCATTCGCAGTCGTTCCATTCCTCTGCGTGTCGTCGGCATTGGCCGGCGATGCCGAGATCAAGGCAGGCC
>NZ_RZQE01000051.1:0-5285 GCF_004022955.1 Mesorhizobium sp. M7A.F.Ca.US.002.01.1.1
ATATCATAATGATCGTTCCCGAGCACATTTGGAAGGACATCAGCTATGCTGACGCACGCGTAACCTTCCGCAACGATCCGCCTTTGGTGGGTACGGGACCTATGATCGTTTCGGAGTTTCACCAGGGCCAGTTTACACGCCTGACGCCGAACCCCTATTTCCGTACGGGGAAGCCCCAAATCGCGGGGGTGATCCTGCGGTCCTTCGATGCCGCCGATCCGATTGCGCAAGGTCTTAAGAGCGGGGAACTCGATTATGGCAACTACCTGACGTCCGCCCAGTGGGCTGATCTCTCGAAGGATCCCGACATTGTAGTCGGTGAATCCCGCATAGCTCAGAAAACCTATCTCGCCTTCAACACCGCTTCGGGAGATGGCGCAGGTAGCACCAAGGCTCTGCAGGATCCGGCGTTTCGCGATGCGCTCGGCTACGCGATCGATCAGAAGGCCATCGTCGATCGAGCCATGCGCGGACACGCCGACCCTGGTGTCGGACTCGCAATGCCGGTGGCGGCCGATTACTATTCAGATCTGAACGACATCAGGCGCCACTTCGATCTCGCCGAAGCCAACCGCCGGCTTGACGCCGCAGGGTACCGGGACACGAACGGCGATGGCATTCGGGAGGACAAGGACGGGAAGAGTTTCCAGCTAGAGCTGGTGTCTGGACCTTCAGCAAATATAGAGATGCCGGTCGCGGCAGTGCAGTTTATCGCTGGCTGGTTGGAGCAAATCGGTATCCCTGTATCGGTGACTCGGCTCGACTCCGGTGCGCTGAGCGCCCGCGCCGCAGCTCCGGCGAAAGGCGGCGGAGGGTGGGATCTGCTCATTTCCGATACCTGGCAAGGCCCAACACCTAAAGACCTGCTCATCTTCGGCAGCAGCAATTCCATCGGCATCAAGAACAAGGCGTACTGGACGAATGCGGAGTTCGACAAACTGTTCGCGGAGGTGCAGGTCACCGTTGACCTCAAGAAAAACCAAAAGCTGGTCGACCAGGCAGCGCGACTAATTTATACTGAAGCGCCTTACATCGTACTATGTTACCCCACCCTGCTCGAAGCCCACCGGAGGGATTGCTTCGAGGGTTGGGGAAAGCAAGGCATCATGTCGATGGACAGCTACTTCCCATTCGATCGCTTGAAGCCGGTGCCCGCGCCGTGAACGGAGGGGGAGGGAGCCGTCACATCCTGCGCATCATCGTCAGGGCCTCTATAACCCTCCTGATGGTGGCAGTCCTGAACTTCATCCTATTCCGAGTTATTCCAGGTGACCCTGCATCTCTTTTGCTTGGCGGGGCGCGCGTCAGCGTCACCGCCGAGCAGATTGAGGCGCAGAACCAACGTTGGGGCCTTGACCGGCCGCTGTTCCCGGACCAGGCGGTCGACTACCTGTCGGCAACACTCCGCGGCGATTTCGGCTACAGCTTCAAGTTCAGGGGCAGGCATGTCGCAGACCTGATAGCGGAACGCCTGCCGGACACCATAGTCCTAGTCGGGGTTGCTCAGATAATGGCAATCGTTATTGGGGTGATGCTTGGGATCTACGCAGGCTGGCGCCGGGGAGGAGCCGGCGACCGTATCGCAACCGGAGCCTCTCTGGCGCTCTATTCTACGCCGGCTTTCTGGCTCGGCATGATCCTGGTGGTAATCTTCAGCACGGCATTGGGTTGGCTCCCGGGCTATGGTGCATACTCGCCCGGCCTGATCACGGGCTCTCTTGGTTCGTTCCTCGACTACCTGCAACATCTCACGCTTCCCGCCACTGCGGTGGCGCTTGGGCTAATCGGCCAGTACGTCGTCGTCGCTCGTGCCGCAATGAGTGACGTACTCACCGAGGATTACATGGTAACCGCACGGGCGAAAGGGCTGACCAACGGTCAAATGCTGATGCGTCATGCATTTCGCAATGCAATGCTACCGGTCGTGACCTTGATCACCCTCAATATTGGCTATGTGGTCGCCGGGGCCATCACTGTCGAAGCCGTTTTCGCCTGGCCGGGTATCGGCGGGCTGACGGTGGAAGCACTCAACGCACGGGACTACCCAGTCCTTCAAGGCATATTCCTGTTGCTTGGCGTTTCAATTGTTCTCGCAAACCTCGTAGCCGATCTTGCCTACAGCCTTCTAGATCCGAGGGTCCGACAATGAGCGACAATATTGTTCGATATTGCCCGCGAGGCCGGGCGCGCGCAATAAAAGGCTTTCTGCGTCAATTTCTCAGCTATGGCGGTGCTCAGGTGGGCCTCGTATGTCTGGTATTCTTTCTTGTTGTGGGAGCGGTCCCCAATATTCTGGCGGGACCGCTCCAGACTGCGATCAATGCAACTGGCGATTTCCTCGCACCCCCATCAGGCGAGCATCTGCTCGGCACGGACGAAATCGGGCGGGACGTGCTCAATCTGGTCCTCCATGGTGCCCGGATCTCGCTTACGATTGCGCTACTCGCGACTGTGATCAGCCTCGTCGTTGGGACTACAATCGGTACGACCGCTGGCTACTATGGTGGCAGGGTCGACGTCTGGCTGATGCGCTTGACAGACTTCTTTTTTGTCATGCCGTCCTTCGTGCTGGCGCTGGTCATTACACCCGTGGTTCTCGAGGTGATGGGGCGCGGTGGAGAAATCCTGGGCTTCCGTCCTTCTCTTTTCGTGATCATTGTCGTTATAGGCATGACAAGCTGGTCCTTTGTTGCACGTATCGTCCGGAGTCAGACACTGTCGCTTAAGGAGCGACCATTCATTGATCGTGCGCGCGTTGCGGGTAGCAGTAATTTCGGCATCATGGTGCGGCACATCCTCCCCAATCTCGTGCCGCAAATCGCAGCCAATGGTGCGCTGGTGGTCGCCAGCGCAATCTATGTCGAGACATCGCTCTCATTCCTTGGACTCGGGGACCCGTTGCAGCCTTCATGGGGCACTTTGCTTTCGCTCGCTCAGCGCGCCGGCGCGGCCAGTGCTGGAGCCTGGTGGTACCTCGGCGCCCCAGGACTGTGCGTACTCACGGTTTCGCTTAGCTTCGTCCTGATTGGCAGTGCCCTTGACGACACGTTCAATCCACGGCGGAGGGTGATCCCATGACCAGCTCCTCCCAGGACAAAACACCGCTTCTGGAAATAGACCGGCTCTCTGTCGATTATGGGCTCAAGGGCGTTTCATTGCGAGCAATCGACGGCGTAAGCTTCGCGCTCCGAGCCGGAGAGGCCGTGGGCCTCGTCGGAGAATCGGGCAGTGGCAAGACCACGACCGCGATGGCGATCGCTGGTCTACTATCACCCAACGCGCGGGTCAGCGGCGGCCAAGTGCGCTATCGTGGCAACCGACTGCCGATCGACGATGATGCGGCGATGCGGCCACATCGCTGGAGCGAAACGTCCGTTGTCTTCCAGGGCGCGATGAACGCACTTAATCCTGTTCACCGCATTATCAAGCAGATCGCCGAGCCATGCATGCTGAAGCTCGGCATGTCGCGGGGCGAGGCGACCAAGCGGGGAAGTGAGTTGCTTCAACTGGTCGGCATCCCGGCGGATCGTGGTTCCGCCTACCCTCACGAGTTGTCGGGCGGAATGCGACAAAGGGTGATGATTGCCATGGCGCTCGCGTGTCGACCTTCGATTATCATTGGTGACGAGCCCACCACAGCGCTCGACGTCATCACTCAGGCTCAGATCCTTAACCTGCTAGGCGACTTGCGATCGCAGTTGAGCCTCGCCCTGATTTTGATCACCCACGACCTTTCTGTGGTGGCTAAGTGTTGTGATCGCGTAATGATCATGTACGCGGGCCGCATCGTCGAGGATGGCACTGTCGCCGAGATTTTCGCCCAGCCCAAACATCCCTACACCCGACAGCTGATCGAATCGATCCCGAACCCAGCGAGCGGCAAAAAGATGATCCGGCCAATACCGGGTGATCCTCCCAACTTGGTGAATCGACCCTCGGGCTGCGCTTTCCATCCGCGTTGCCCGTCGGTCATGGGGGGGTGCGCGACCGAAGTCCCCAGCCTCAATAAGTTCGGGCGGGGACGTGTCGCCTGTCACCTTCACCGGTCCTTGACGCAAGAAGACAAGGTCGCTGTTCATGCCTGACACTGCCGGCATCCTGCGTCTCGAGAGCCTGCAAGTTCATTTTCCTATCCAGGGCGGTCTGTTCGACCGTGTCCTGGGCCGATCTGTCGGCGCCATGCGCGCGGTAGACGGGATCGACCTCAACGTCGGGCGGGGCGAGATCGTCGCCCTGGTCGGCGAATCGGGAAGCGGCAAGACCACTGTGGGCCGCGTCATCACCAAGCTTGCCAAGCCGACTGGCGGCAGAATGCTGTTCGAAGGCCGCGACATGAGGTCGGTAGAGGGCTTCTCGGCTCTACGTCCGTACCGGCGTCGCGTGCAAATGATCTTCCAGGACGCTTATCAGGCCCTCAATCCGCGACACACCGTGTTCGACATCGTGGCGGAGCCGTTGCAGTCCCTGCGGCTGGTCGGTAACGCCACTCAACTCGCCGACCGGGTGAGTGAAGCGCTTGCGGCCGCTGGGCTCAATCCTCCCGGCGATTTCTTCGCCCGCTTCCCGCACGAGCTATCCGGCGGGCAGCGCCAGCGCGTCGTGATTGCAGGAGCGCTTGCCGTCCGGCCGGAACTCATCGTTGCTGATGAACCTGTATCGATGCTCGATGTCTCGATACGCGCTCAGATTCTTCAGGTCCTGGTTGACTTGCGCGACAGGCACAACATGGCGCTGCTGTTCATCACCCACGATTTGCCCCTTGCCTGGCTGATCGCCGACCGGATTGCGGTCTTGTATCTTGGAAAATTGGTCGAGATTGGTAGCGCCGACGAGATCACATTCAACCCTCGCCATCCGTATACCGTCGCCTTGCGCAACGCCACACCGCAGATTGGCGGCAACGCAGGTCGCGCCGAGTTGCCGGCCCTGCAGGGCGAGGTTCCAAGTGCCGCGCGCGTGCCGAAGGGCTGCCGTTTCCATCCTCGTTGCCCGCTTGCCTTCGACCGTTGCAAAGCTGAGGAGCCGCCGGCGATCGAAGTTGGACCACAGCACCTGTCAGCCTGCTGGCTCGCTAAGTGAAAGGCATGCAATCAGCGCCACCCCAATGAGCGTATTCCATCTGGTATTGCACAGGCAGGTGGGCTGGAACACCACCATGCAGATAGAATGCTGAGACCCGTCGAAATTGGCCACTCCATCTTGAATCAGTCTCAATGTCTGGGAGGCACTCTGAAGTGTGTAATGAACTAGGCCCGATTAAACCGCCAACGCCGCGATACGAAGTG